>NZ_DAIQRQ010000008.1:17529-58231 GCF_036786105.1 Ohtaekwangia sp. | reverse complement strand
CTTAAACTTTGAATTCTGAAATTAGTTTAAAGTCCTCCGCCCATTAACGCCTTGGGTAAATCCCATACACGTTTTTTGAGGAAGCCAAATTCGCGGAAGCGATAACCAATCAGCATTTTGAAAGTTGTATTGGAGCTAACGATCTGTGCATTGTCGAACTGCGCAGATTTACCTTGTGCCATAAAGGTAAAACCACCAAAGACGCGGTCGCCATTATACCCCAATGCAATACGACCGGCAGCATATATATTGAATTTTATATCGTTCTTCTGTACACCATCTTCATGTGTGGAGGATAACCAGTTGTGCGCAGGACCGAACGCCAGTGTGCCATTGAGAAAGAATCCTTTGTAGATGAGACTATAGGTATAGCCGGGTGCTACACCAAGCGTGGTTACTCGAAACGATTTGATGCGGGCTGCCTCACCAAAACGTTTTACATACGGCTCGCCTAATATGGCAGAATCACCGGCGGCACTAAAGCTGCTCAACGTTCCATATAGCAGAAACGAGCCGGCACTTCGCAATTGCTGGTCTACAAATGTATAGGTAGACCGGAACGAAAACTTCTTATTGTTAAATGTATAGTTTACACTCACACCGTTATTCCGGGTCTCTATATCGCCCCGGTGTGGATACGGTTGATTTGCGGGAATGCTTACTGATGGATCATCCAGGTAGAAACCTTCATATTTTTGCAGATAAGCATCAATGCCCCACTTCTTGCCAATTACATTTAACTGAAGATCGCGTGCGTCCGATTCTCCATAAATGCGTTTTGTATCTGCATTGAGTGGCACAGCAAAGGTTACTTCCAGGGCAAGCTCGAACAGATACATACCCAGGCCAAAGCTATAGGGTTTATTGGAGCGATAACTGAGCGATGTCTTTCTATTGTTGATGTCCTTCATTTCAAAATCCAGCCGGCGTTGCTTCAGCACAGGCCAGAGAAAGAAGTGATCCGGAAATGTTTTGATATACTGCAGGCGAACAGAATCATAATGAGGAGCCGCTGGAGCAACGCCTACCGTCAGGTCGTCTTGTGCTGTCACGGGCGTGCCGAGCGCCAGACAGAAGAACAGAACTACAGGGCACCAATACTTCATCAGAGAATATATTCACTTAAGTCTTTATTCTTAATCAGGCCAGAGAGCTTTTCGCGTACCATTGCTGCGTTAATAACAATGCGTGCATTCGGTCCGATTTTGTCAGGAACATCAAACAAAAATTCATTCAGCAATTTACTCATCACCGTATGAAGTCTGCGGGCTCCTATATTTTCAATTTCCGTGTTGATGGCAAAGGCGGTGTTGGCAATCTCATCAATTGCATCTTCGGCGAAGGTTATCTCCACACCTTCTGCATCAAACAATGCCTGGTATTGTTTGGTCAATGCGTTCTTCGGCTCGCGCAGTATCTGAATGAAATCTTCTTTGGTAAGATTGTTCAGCTCCACACGAATCGGAAAGCGGCCCTGTAATTCAGGAATAAGATCGGATGGTTTTGAAATATGAAATGCACCGGCTGCGATAAACAACACGTGATCGGTTTTAATAACTCCGTGTTTGGTATTTACCGTACTTCCTTCCACGATGGGAAGCAGATCGCGCTGCACACCTTCCCGGCTTACATCAGGTCCTCCACCGCCTTTGCGCGAACCGGAAGCGATCTTGTCGATCTCATCTATAAAAATTATACCGGCATTCTCGGCGCGATGTATAGCCTCTTCTTTTACTTCATCCATATCGATGAGCTTGGCAGCTTCTTCATCGAGTAAAATTCTGCGTGCTTCGGCTACGGTAACTTTACGCTTCTTGCTCTTCTTGGGCATCATGCCGTTGAGCATCTCCTGCAGGTTCATCATGGATACTTCATCCATCATACCGGCACCAATCATGCCTACGTTAGAGCCTCCGTTTCCTTTTATATTGATCTCGATTTTACGGTCTTCCAGCTCACCGTTGCGTATTTTCTCACGAAAGTGGCTGCGCGTTCGTTCATTGAGCTCAACATCGCTCGTGGGTATATCTGCCGATGTCGTTTCTGATTGCGTACTGAATCCGGTGGTCCGCGAAGGTTGTTGTGTACGAAGCGGTGGTATCAGCGCATCGAGTATAACATCTTCTACGGCTTGTGCTGCTTTCTCTTTTACTTCTTCTTTTTTGCGTGCCTTTACCATATTTACCGATTGCTCTACCAGGTCGCGCACCATGCTTTCTACATCGCGGCCTACATATCCTACTTCGGTAAATTTGGAAGCTTCCACTTTTACAAACGGTGCATCGGCCAGTTTAGCAAGCCTGCGTGCGATCTCTGTTTTACCCACACCGGTAGCACCAATCATGAGAATATTGTTAGGCACAATCTCTCCCTGTATATCCGATCGTGTGTTCATTCTGCGCCAGCGGTTACGCAAGGCAATCGCTACATTACGCTTGGCTTCCTGCTGACCAATGATATACTTATCGAGTTCCTCAACGATCTGCTTCGGTGTTAAATATTTTGCGTCCATCATAAATTATCTCCTCTTCAACATGCTGTTTAAGTTCGATGACAATGTGAGTCCGTAGCCCGCCTTGCCCGCTACATAACCACTTCTGCTAAAAACAAATTCAAACGACCGGATGCGTGCCGAAAATCCCAGCGACAATCCCGCTCCGCCTCCGGCTGCATCCAGCTTCAGTTCCTGGTGCACACGATAATTATAGCCTACCAGTACATTTACATTTTTGTGAAGCAGTACCTCCACGCCAAAGTTAAAACGCCTTAATACCTTATCCAACGTTCCGGGTTTATCCTGCCCCGCCGAAGCGTTGTAATAAGTAACATCTTTTTTTGCCAGGTTGTATGCAGTAACCGAAAATCGCAGCGGCATGTGTTCGGGTTTGAAGGATGTGCCCAGCTGTACATCGAAGGGGAGCTCCGTGCTGCTGGTTGGTGAATACTCCGAAAAAACTATTCCCAGGTTCTTTACCACCAAGCCTACGCGCAGATCTTTATCCGGATGTATAAATACGCCGCCTACATCCAGCATGGCTGCACTGGCACGATAACCTGCTATCGTGGAGAACACCATTTTTACATTGGCACCAAATCTGAAATTCAATACCTGGTGACTTTTGCCAATGACCAGTGCTGTTTCACCTGACTTAAAAGTTCCGGTCTCATTTCCACTGACATCATATCCCTGAATGGTGCCGTAGCTCAAATGCTGTATACCCATGGCTAACGTACCAATACGATTGAACTTATGTGCATACGAAAATGTAGATTGCCCTACATCGGCCACGTAAAACTGATAGGTAGCAGAAGCGAAATCCGCCAGTGAATCGGATGTGAGGGATGGATTGCTAAAGAAGAAATTCAGATCACGATCGGTGAGCGAAGCATTTACACCACCCAGCGCTGCAAGCCGTGCGTTGTTGGCTACATTCAAAAAATCAAAAGACTTCTGGCCACCGGTCTGCGCGAGGCAGGCGGTTGCCAGAAGAATCGATATTGCGAGTAGTAAAGACTTCAACACGTGTTGGGTTTACCCTGCAATATCGTAAAACATGGGAGTATTTATAAGCCGGCCATTGAATTCAATACCGGCTCTTTATCAGGCATTCGCAGGTTTCTGATCGGTGAAGACAAACTTCATCGGCTCCTTCACCTTCTCTTTCATCAAAGCCACTTTCAATACTTCATCTACGGTATCTACATAGTGAAAGGTGAGCCCTTTTATATAGTGCTTTTCGATTTCTTCAATATCGCGTCTGTTGCGTGAGCTGAGTACGAGCTCCTTTATACCACTGCGTTTTGCAGCCAGTATCTTCTCTTTTATACCTCCTACCGGCAACACCTTACCTCGCAAGGTAATTTCGCCCGTCATAGCCAGCTTCGCTTTTACTTTACGCTGGGTAAAGATCGAAGCAAGCGATGTAAACATGGTGATACCTGCAGAGGGTCCATCTTTCGGTACGGCTCCTGCCGGCACGTGTATATGCAGATCGTATTGCTGGAACAACCGGTGATCGATCTCCAGTGTTTCTGCATTCGATTTGAGATACGACAATGCAGCCATCGCAGATTCTTTCATCACATCACCTAACTGCCCGGAGATAACAAGTGCTCCTTTACCACGACTCAAACTTGATTCAACAAAAAGTATCTCTCCTCCTACCTGTGTCCAGGCAAGGCCGGTAACAACACCCGCTATATCATTGCCCTGGTATAGTTCTTCATCGAATATTTCTGCACCCAATACTTTGCGCACAGTTTCTTCACTGATTACTTTATCGAACTCTTCTTCCATCGCTACCGATTTAGCGATGTTACGTACCAGTGTACCTATCTTGCGCTCCAGGTTTCTTACCCCCGATTCGCGGGTATAGCTGTTGATCGTTTTAATAACCGCATCTTTCGAGAACTTGACCTCCGATGTCTTCAACCCGTGCTCTTTCAGTTGCTTGGGTATAAGATGTTTGATGGCGATCTCTACTTTCTCTTCCAATGTATAGCCTGTTACTTCAATAATCTCCATACGATCGCGCAATGCAGGATGTATAGTATCCAGTGAATTGGCTGTAGCTATAAAAAGTACTTTCGACAGATCGTAATCTACTTCCAGGTAATTATCGCCAAAGGTATTGTTTTGCTCCGGGTCGAGTACTTCCAGTAAGGCAGATGACGGATCGCCACGGAAATCTGATTTTACTTTATCGATCTCATCAAGTATAAATACCGGGTTGGATGACTGCGACTTCTTGATGTTCTGCAGAATCTTACCGGGCATGGCGCCTACATACGTTTTACGATGGCCGCGTATCTCGGCTTCATCGTGCACACCGCCTAACGACATGCGCACATATTTACGTTGCAGTGCTTTGGCTATAGAACGCCCCAGCGAAGTTTTACCAACGCCCGGAGGTCCGTAGAGACACAGGATTGGTCCTTTCATATCCTGCTTCAGTTTCAGCACCGCCAGGTATTCGAGAATGCGTGTCTTTACTTTCTCAAGACCGAAATGATCCTGATCTAAAATTTTTCGTGCACGCTTCAGATCAAAGTCATCGATTGTATAGTCTTCCCACGGAAGATCGAGCATAAACTCCACGTAGTTCATCGCTACCGGATACTCGGCTGCCATCGGGTTTATGCGCATCAGCTTGTCGAGTTCCTTATTGAAATGTTCGGCTGCCTGCTTGGGCCACTTCTTGGACTCGGCACGCTTGCGGAATTTTTCTACTTCTTTATCCGGGCCATCATATCCCAACTCATCCTGCAATACTTTTATCTGCTGACGCAGGAAGTAATCGCGCTGCTGCTGGTCTATATCCGTGTGTACTTTCTTTTGTATCTCGTGTTTGATCTCCAGCATCTGAACATCTTTCAGCATATACTGCAGCAAGAGTGTACCGCGATCAATGATGTTTCTCGTTTCCAGTATCTTTTGCTTATCGCCTACCTCGGCATTGAGGTTGGATGAAAGAAAATGTACCAGGAACGCCATGCTGGAAATATTATCCAGGGCAACCTGTGCTTCTTGCGGAAGTTCGGGGTTGAGTCGCAGGATTTTTGAAGCCGCGTCTTTCAGCGATTGCACTAATGCCTTGGCTTCTTTACCATTTACATTCAGCGTGGGCTCGGGCTGCAATTCAATGCGGGCGGTGAGGAATGGTTCCTCCTGCACAAACTCCCGAATCATAAAACGATTTTTACCCTGAATGATGATGGTGGTGTTACCATCCGGAAGCACCAGCATTTTGATGATCTTCGCTACTGTACCGGTGCGGTATAAATCATCGATCGCAGGTTCTTCAGCCTGTGAGTTTTTCTGGGCAATAACACCAATGATGCGATTGCCCTGATAAGCTTTCTTTACAAGCTTGATTGATTTTTGTCTTCCTACTGTGATAGGAATAACAACACCCGGAAAAAGTACCGTATTCTTGATGGGAAGAATTGAAAGTTCTTCGGGTAGGTCTTCCGGTTTTAGATCTGAATCCTGTTCAGGGTTAATCAGTTGAATGAGATCATCTGAGTCTTCCTGAACGAGTTGTATGGGTAATGCTTTGAACATGTCTTTATAAAATGCCAAACTGACACGGGCTCCACATCAGCGTCGGCTGTTAATCAGGCTCGCCTAAAGGACAATAGTAATGCCAAGAGAGTTGTAAAAGAAGTAAAATTGTATCAACTTTAACGAGTTGCGTAAATTTTTTACCAAACAAAGGTTCAGTGAAAACCTACTTTTTAATCTTAATAACGGCCTTTTGGCTGTTGGTTTACGTTCCACTCCTGGCTCAAAAACCAAAACAGAAATTCAAAAAGGGTGGAGTGGTGCAGCTTCATGATAGCCTGACAAGCTACAGCCAATCTGACATTTTTGAATTTCCCAACATCAATAAACTACCATACTATAAAGATGCTACGAAACTGGGAAGAATAAAAGCGCTTGCAGCCACAGGCGACTACGAGCAAGAGTATACTGAGATCAAAGCGTATGTGAGAAACTTCGGCATTGAAAATTTTTCTCACGACATTCAATTGCTGTGGAATTTTGCCAGGCTCTCGGAGAAACTCGGCCCTCCCGGTGAAGCAGTGTTGCTATACAAGCTTGTGTTGAAACACTACAAGCAAAGTATTGATGAGAAACAAGTACAACGCGAGTATGATACACTCACCAAAAAAGAAAAAGATCTGTATGTTCCGCTCAAGCAATACTATGAGCTTGTAGCATTCCGCAAAGAGATCGATACACTTCGTCCTCCACAGGGAGTTTTGTTGAACATGGGCTACGGTGTTAACTCCGAGAAAGAAGACTACGGCCCAACCATTGGTAACGTAGACAACGTTTTACTTTTTACTTCCAAGCGAAACTCGAAAGTGGATGCCCTGAATAAAACGTTTAACGAAGATCTGTTTTATACCATCAAGCAACCGAACGATACGGTGTGGGGATTTGCAGAAGAGTTTAAAACGATCAACACGCGCTTCAATGAAGGCTCAGCCAGTTTAAGCAAAGATGGAAAGCATCTCTTCTTTGCACGCTGCAACTCGCCCGACTCGTATGGTAACTGCGATATATTTGTATCCGACCTTCGTGCTGACAGCACGTGGGGAACACCGCGCAACCTCGGACCAAACATAAACACGGTATCGTGGGATTCGCAGCCATCGCTCTCACATTCGGGTGATACGCTATACTTTGCTTCTGATCGCATTGGAGGCTTCGGATTTTCAGATATATACTTTTCAGTAAAAAATGCCAAAGGCGAATGGCAGAGAGCACAAAACATCGGGCCAATCATCAACACGCGGGCCTTTGAAGTGAGTCCGTTCTATCATCATAAATTTAATGTGCTATATTTCAGCTCCAACGGGCAGCCTCTCAACTTTGGTGACTTCGATATTTATAAATCGTATCGCTATGGTAAAGTGTGGGGTGAGCCGAAGAACATCGGGCCACTGGTAAATGGCGCGGGCAGTGAATATTATTTCACGATCGACTCAGAATCCAATCGCCTGTATTACGCTCACTCTGCCGAAGACGATCTGAAAAATCTTGATCTATATTCTTTCCCGGTGCCGATGGAAGCACAACCGGAAGCGGTTGCCCGACTGAAAGGTAAACTGATTAACTCCGAAACAAAGAAACCATTCCATGGAATTGTATCCGTTATCGACCTGGACAAGGGTGTTGAAGTTGCCCCAAAGTTTTTGCGCGAAGATGGCTCGTTTGATTTTCACTTGATCAATAAAAGAAATTACCTGCTCATCATTCAGGGTGATGATTTCTTCCGCATCGAGCAGATATTCTATATGGAAGGCGATCGTGAAATGAACCTGGAAACGGAGCCGATCGAGACCAAGATTGCATTCAAGTCGCTTGAGTTTGAGAATGGCAAAGCGGATATACTTCCTTCCATGCACGATGACTTAAATAAGCTCGCCAACTTTATGATCGATCATCCGAAGCTATCGGTAAGTATATCAGGACATACAGATTCGCAGGGTAATGAGATGTCGAACCTGAAACTTTCACAGGCAAGAGCAGACGCTATCAAAGCCTATTTAGTATACCAGTATAAAATTGACACAAAGCGTATTGAAGCGCATGGCTACGGAAGCTCGAAGCCTATTGTGGAAGAAAAGACCGATGATGACAGAGGTTTGAACAGGCGCGTAGAGTTTGAGATACACAAGACTGAGGAGCAGGAGAAGTAAAACCTATTTCCCACAGAAATCACAGAATTGCACAGAAGAAATACAAGTCGGGAAGACGGAAAGTCCGAAAGTATCTTTGTAACTCTGAGTTCATTTAAATCAATCTCCCACGGATCTCACAGAAGTACACAGAAGAAATACAAGTAGGGAAGACGAAAAGTCCGAAAGTATCTTTGTGAAACTCTGAATTCATTTAAATCAATCTCCCACAGATCATAGAAATCAGAAAAACACAAGTCAGGAAGACGGAAAGTTCGAAAGTATCTTTGTGAAACTTTGAGTCTTCTTTGTGATCCTTTGTGTAATTGGATTTAAAATCAATCTCCCGCAGAAATCACTGATATGAAAAAAGGCTGCTATTGGCAGCCTTCATTATATATACTATATCTGCAGCTTCGCTCTCACTTACTCCTCCACACCTCTGGCAGTTGGAAGCGCGCGACTCGCAGCTATTTCTAAAACAGCTTGATAATGTCGTTGGCAAAGATGAATACCATCAGCGCTAACAAGAACACCATTCCCACTTTCTGAGCAGCTTCCAGGAATTTATCGGAAGGTTTGCGGCGAGAGATCATTTCGTAGGTGAGGAACATTACGTGGCCACCGTCCAGTGCAGGAATCGGGAGCAGGTTCATGAACGCCAACACAAGCGACAATACACCGGTGAGCGACCAGAAGCGATCCCATTTCCACTCAGCACCATACGCCTGCATAATACCAATCGGCCCTGACAGTGATTCTTTCGGAGAGAGTACACCGGTAATTACTTTACTGAACGCGGTGATCTGTGTCTTCAATGTCTGGAATGCACGCTCTGTACCCAGTGGTATAGATTCGATGAATCCGTATTTAATACTCACTTTTCCTTCTGCGAGGTAATTCTCCGGCTCCATGGGGTAGAAGCCTATCGACTTCATTCCTTTAAAATATTCGCGAAATGAAAGTATCTGTCCGTTGCGTGCAATTTTGAAAGAGATGGAGTCCACGTTACTCTCTTTGTGTGCCTGTATCAGTTTATGCGCTTCATCAAAGTAGGTTACCGGCTTGCCATCTATTTCTGTAAAAGTATCTCCACGTTGCAGGCCGATCTTTGCTGCGAGCGTTTCCTTCTCCACTTTTCCAATCATCGGAGGAATGCGATAGTCCAGGAAGTTGGCAGCATTCTCTTTTTTATTGAATTTCTGAATGAAGTTCGCAGGTATATTGATGTCGATCAATTTACCATCGCGCTCCACAGTATAGTAAGCATCGTTTGCCAGCAAGGTCTGTGGCTTTACGATATCGATCAGGTATTTGAAATCATTACCATTTACTTTCACGATTTTGTCTCCTGTCTTCAGACCAATATCTTCACCGATCGGTCCTACCTGGAAACCACCGTGGTTGTTGATCGCATCTTTCAGAATATAGGTATCGCCAAAGGCGAATGTTATACCGATAAAGATGAGTACACCTACAATTACGTTCACCACAATACCGCCCAACATTACAATGAGACGCTGCCATGCCGGCTTGGAGCGAAACTCCCACGGCTGTGGCGGCTGATTCATCGCGTCAGTATCCAACGACTCATCGATCATGCCGGAGATCTTTACATAACCTCCCAGTGGTATAGCACTGATGGCATATTCGGTTTCACCTTTTTTAAATGACCAGAGTTTAGGCGGAAAACCGATGGAAAATTGTTCCACCCGCATACCGAAGTATTTTGCCGCCAACAAATGCCCGAGCTCATGCACGGCCACCAAGAAAGACAAGCTCAACAGAAGCTGAGCCAACATAATCATCCAATCCATTCGTTATCCGTTATCGTTTTTAATACTTTTTAATTAAGTCTGTGCTACACAACGTATCGCGTTATATTGTTCGGATCATCTCGCTGGCCTTTACCCGCGTTTCACGATCGGTGTGTACATAATCCTCATACGAGGGGTTTACCACATAATCGATTTTCGCCAGGCATCGTTCAACGATATCCGACATTTCGAGAAATCCCACTTTATCCTTCAAAAACCCAGCCACGGCTATTTCATTGGCTGCATTTAACACGCACGGCATGTTTCCGCCTTTGCCGAGGGCCTCGAATGCTAATGCAAGATTACGAAAAGTTTCCGTATCCGGCTTTTCAAAGGTCAGAGACGGGTATTGTGCGAAGTCAAAACGCGGAAAATCGGCTTTCAGTCTGTTGGGATATGTCATGGCAAATTGAATGGGCAGGCGCATATCGGGTAACCCAAGCTGTGCTTTCAAAGAACCGTCTTCAAATTGCACGAACGAGTGAATGATGGACTGCGGATGCACTACCACCTCTACCTGCTCTGTTTTAAGTCCAAAGAGCCATTTGGCCTCAATTACCTCTAAACCCTTGTTCATCAGCGAGGCCGAATCGATCGTTACTTTCGCTCCCATCGACCAGTTGGGATGTTTGAGTGCCTGTGCTTTTGTTACTGCGATCAATTCATCACGGCGTTTTCCACGGAATGGACCACCAGAAGCTGTTAACACAATCTTCTCAATTTTATTATGAAACTCGCCTGCCAGGCATTGAAAAATGGCCGAATGCTCCGAATCTACCGGATAAATATTAACAGCTTTTTCACGTGCCAGCTTCGTAATGAGGTCGCCCGCCACTACCAGTGTTTCTTTATTTGCCAGCGCAATGGTTTTACCTGCTTCAATCGCCTTGATCGTAGGTCTTAAACCGGAATATCCTACCAGTGCTGTGAGCACCAGGTCGATAGTATCCATCTGCACCACGTCTGCCAGCGCTTTTTCGCCTGTGTATACTTTTATATCCTCCGTAGCCAGACTTTCTTTTACGTGCGCGTAGTGTTCTTCATTAACAATTACTACCGCATTGGGCTTGAACTTGCGTGCCTGCTCGATTAACAGGTCTGCATTGTTTTGTGCGGTGAGCACTTCCACTGCCAGTGCATCGGGTTGTGCCGCAATAACTTCCAATGCCTGCGTGCCGATAGAACCGGTAGAACCCAGTATGGCGATGTTTTTTTTATTACTCAAGGGTCAGAAATGCTAGATGAATACTGATTTAATGCTGTAAATACATGTATACGGCCCGTTGAAACGAGTTCTATACGGAAATAAGATCGATATACATTTCCGGTATTACGCAAAAGTAAAAATAAGTTCGTTATGATACATGCACCTGTTTGTTACCGCAACAGGAAAGCATCCATGGCATCGGCAATCTTTCTGTCGTTGGAAAGACGCGGTACTTTATTCTGACCACCCAGTTTTCCCTGCGACTTCATATAGTCAATGAATGCGTTTCGCTGCAGCTTTGTAATGATCAGGGGCTCCAGGATATTTCCAGAGATCAGATCATCGTAATAAACATTCAACTTGCGCATTTGGTTATCGAGTTCTTTCGAGAAAGCCTGCATATCGCCAGGCGCGGTTGCAAATTCTACCAGCCATTGGTGATGAGGCATTCCTTCTTTGGGTGCTACATTCGGAGCCACGGTAAATTCTATTAGCTCGGTGCCAGGAAATTTCTCCATGGTATATTTCATAGCCTTCTCTACTTCTTCACCAATTACGTGCTCACCAAAGGCAGATATAAAATGTTTAATGCGGCCAGTAACAACAAGTCTGTATGGATTCCTGGATATAAATTTCACCGTATCACCAATCGAATATCCCCAGAGGCCTGCATTACTATTAATGATAAGCGCATAATTCTTACCAAGCTCCACTTCTTCGATGCTGAGCCTGCGCGGATTGTCGTTGAAGTATTCTTCTGCCGGCACAAACTCATAAAACATACCGCTGTTGAGCTGCAGTAATAAGCCGGGTTCTGTTTGTGAATCCTGGTAGGCTATAAATCCTTCTGATGCCGGATAGGTTTCGATGGAATCTACTTTCTTACCGATTGTATCGAACAACTTCGCGCGGTAGGGTTCGAAGTTCACTCCACCGTATACAAACATGGAGAAATTAGGAAATATATCTTTGATCTTTTTGCCGGTGCGTGCCTGCAGACGGTCAAAGTACATTTGTGCCCACGGTGGTATACCGGAAATGAGTGTCATGTTTTCAGTTAACGTTTCATCGATGATGCGCTCCAGTTTTTCTTCCCAGTCATCAATGCAATTTGTTTTATAGCTTGGCTTCTGGTTGGTACGCAGATACGAAGGCACGTGGTGATTGGCTATACCGGAGAGCCGCCCTACTTTTATACCAGCCTTCTCCGCAAGCTCGGGGCTACCGGAAAGAAAGATCAATCCACCATCGAGAAACGAAGCGTTGCCTGTTTCGTGCACATAGCTTAACACAGCATTGCGCGAGTTGTTGAAATGATAAGGCACCGAATCTTTCGTGATAGGAATATACTTGGTGCCCGATGTGGTTCCGGAAGTCTTCGCCAGGTATAGCGGCTTGCCTTTCCACAGAACGTCCGATTCTCCTTTCACAACGCGGTCAAAGTACGGCCGCAGTAATTCGTAATCGCGCACCGGTACATGCTTCTTGAAATCATCATACGTTTTGATAGATGCAAAGTCGTGATCCTTACCAAACGCAGTTGACTTGCCTTGTTCTACCAGGTAATGCAAAATCTGCATTTGATATTTCCCTGGCTGCAACGACCACTGTTTGGTTTGTGACGCGATGTACGAGGCAAAAGGTTTTGCTAAAAAAGACCGGATTCCCATGGCCACAAAACTAACAAAATCGGCCAATCGTTACTTATCCAAACATCGCAGAAGAACGCTATCTTTAACGCTGTAAATTTCATGTTATGGATTTACTGATCAGGCATCGTGTATTTGAAGAAATGGACGACACAGAGTTTTTCGATCTGTGCCAGCAGAACCGTGACCTGAGGTTTGAGCGCAATCCCGATGGAAATATAATCGTTATGTCACCCGCCAGTTCAGTTTCAGGAGATCTTAATAGCGAAATCGACTACCAGTTACGCAAATGGAATAAAGAGCACCAGCTAGGAAAATGCTTCGACTCATCTGCAGGTTTTACATTACCCGACAATTCAGTTCGATCGCCTGATGCCTCGTTCATACTTATGGATCGGTGGAAAGCGTTGAGCACGGAGCAGCGAAAAGGCTTCGCTCACATCTGCCCTGATTTTGTGATTGAGCTAAAATCCGAGTCCGATACATTTGCAGCACTTGCGCAAAAGATGCAGGAATACCTTATAAATGGTTGCCGTATGGGCTGGCTCATTGATCCTGACAAGGAACAGGTTTTCATATTCCTTCCAGGAAAAAATGTCAGCATGGTAGAAGGTTTCCATCAATCCATAGGGGAAGACAATATTCTTCCGGGCTTTAGCCTTGACCTTCGCGAATTGAAAATGGAGCCTTGATTAAAACTTCTTCCCTGCAATCGCAGTTAAATTTTCATAACCTTCAACTTTTCGAAATAACTTTCCATCTATCTGGAATGATTCATGCTTTCAACGTTTCACTATGAAGAATACCATTAAAATTATAGTTCTTGCCTTTTTGGCCGGTTTTGGCGGATCGTATACCTTTTACCGATTGGTTGTAAAACCGGAGATTGTCAGCAATCAGCGTGACGCTCAGTTTAATACAGTCAGTTACGACTCTGCAGAACCGTTGGTTTCCGGCAGTCACACAACCCCATCGTCATCCTCTACTACAGTGCCTGCTGCCGCTGTAGACTTTAGTGACGCTGCTGCAAAAGCTACCCAAAGTGTGGTGTATATCAATAGCATTTCGCAAGGTGTTTCCTATTCGTATTGGGATTGGTTCTTTGGCGAAGGTGGTGGCAATCGCACGCAGGTGAGCAGTGGCTCGGGAGTAATTTTTACTACCGATGGCTATATCGTTACCAACAACCACGTAGTAGAAACTGCGGAGCGCATTGAGGTAAATTATAACAAACAGGTATATCCTGCTGAACTGATCGGCACAGACCCTTCCACCGATTTGGCAGTGATCAAGATCAAAGCAAATGCTCTGCCTGCTATAACGTTGGGCAGCTCTAAAACGGTGCAGGTTGGCGAGTGGGTGATCGCGGTAGGAAATCCATATTCACTTTCATCTACTGTAACGGCAGGTATTGTGAGCGCCAAGGGAAGACGCATTGGTATATTGGAAGATAAATTTCCGATTGAATCGTTTATCCAGACCGATGCCGCGATTAACCCCGGTAACTCAGGTGGTGCGCTGGTAAACAAGAATGGCGAACTGGTGGGCATCAACTCTGCTATACTTTCGAGAACAGGTTCGTATACCGGTTATGCATTTGCCATACCGATCGATATTGCCAAGAAAGTATTTAATGACCTGGTAAAGTATGGTGTGTCGCAAAAAGCATTCTTTGGCGGTAATGTAGTGGAGTACGATTACGAGAACGCCAAGAAATACGATCTGCCTACCAATGTAAAAAGCTTCAACGGTGTGTTACTCGAACAACTTGATCGTGAAGGTGCTGCTATGCAGGCCGGGTTGAAGCTGGGCGATGTTATTACCAAGATCAACAATGTGGATGTCAACAGCCAGAGTGAATTTGAAGAAGAGCTAAGCTATCATAACCCCGGTGATAAAATTACTTTCACCTACTACCGCGATGGCAAACCCAATACCGTAACGCTTACACTCGTCAATCAGAACGGTACCACCGAAATCATCAAGCGCAAGATACTCACCGATGCTTCACTGGGTGCCCAACTGGAAGGCACACGATACGGAGTAAAAGTTTTCAAGATCAAAGACAACAGTATATTCCGACAGATTGGACTGCCTGAGAATTTCACAATCGTGGCGATCAACCGCCAGCGTGTAAAAGAGCCTGAGGAGATCAGCGAGTTCTTTACAAAATTCAAAGGCCGCGGGTATATTTACGGCGTAAACAGCTCGAAGCAACAAGTGGAGATCCCATTTGTGATCAGATAAAGCTATAATAAGCTACTCGCTTCCAGGTATAAATTGAAGGCTGCCTTTAGGTGGCCTTCAGTTTTTAAATCCAGTTGCACAAAGGAACACAAAGAAGACTCAAAGTTTCACAAAGATACTTTCGGTCTTCCCGAATTGTATTTTTTCTGTAATTCTGTGGGAACCCAACCACCTATTCTGATAACGGCCGCTTCTTGATCATGCCGCCCTTTATATCATTTACACTGTTCTCCACCACGAATGCGTCAGGGTCGATCTTCGCGATTTCCATTTTCAGCTTTTGCAATTCAAGGCGTGTTATTACTGAGAAGATCACATCGAGGTCTTTTACCCTGTGACCTGTTTTGCCAAAACCACTTTTACCTTTCAGTATTGTTACGCCACGTCCCATGCGTTCGGTTATGGCATCTTTTATTTCAACACTTTTCTCTGATACAATCATAACACTGGTATATTCTTCTATACCGTGCACAACAAAATCAACCGTCTTCGAAGCAATGAGGTACGTTAGTATAGCATAGAGTGCGGTTTCTATATTAATCATATACGCAGCCACCGAGAATATAGCGATATTGAAAATAAGAATGATATCACCTACTGTAAGTGCTGTATTTCGGCTCACATATATAGCCAGCACTTCGGTTCCATCAATTACGCTGCCGCCCCGTATGGATAATCCTATACCACAGCCCAGGAAGAATCCTCCAAAGAAGGCGATCAACAGTTTATCATTCGTAATGAGCGGAAACTCGATCACCGCTAAACAAAGCGCCAGTGCGGCTATAGCAATCAACGTCTTCAGGGCAAAGATCTTGCTGATCTGTTTATAGCCCACCACAATAAACGGTATATTGATCAACACAACGAGATAAGAAAGATCTATATCCGTAAGCACATTCGTGAGCAGCGATATACCCATTACACCACCATCCAGAAAATCGTTAGGCAGCAAGAATCCTTTCAAACCAAACGCGGCACAAAGAACACCCAACGAAATAAAAACGGTGTCTTTAACAGCACGAATGATGGAAATCTTCCTGACGCGCAGTGCTTTTAATTCTGATAATCGTTGCTGTGTTGACATATTCTTCAATTTAAAAAAAGAAAGCCGCCCTGAAAAATCAGGACGGCCTCTCAATAAATTTTTAATGAAACTTTAAGATGAAGCTAACTTTACCCTATAAATCAGTTCTTGCTTAAACCTGGCTCGCGTTTCAGGAACTCATCGTATAATTCTGTCTGGCGGCTTACCATCGGAATCTTCCATCCGTCAATAAATACCTGTTTGATGTTCGTCTTCGTCTCGAAGGGATCGCCATCACAGATAAACAACGTTGCATTTTTACCAACTTCGATAGAGCCCATGCGATCGGCCACGCCAAAGATCTCTGCCGGAACAATGGTTACAGACTTCAGCGCCTCTTCACGGCCCATGCCATACGCAGCTGCGAAAGCTGCATGGTATGGCAGGTTACGAACGTTACCGCGATCTTCTTGTGTACACAGCGCTACTTTTACACCGGCCTTTTTCATCAGGCCCGGGTTTGCATACGCTTTGTCATAACGATCATAATCGCGGGAAGGCAGGTCGAGCACCGGCCCTGCGAGCACCGGTATATTTGCTTTGGCAATCTCGTCTGCAACGCGCCAACCTTCGGCTACACCGGTTAAGATTACTTTCTTTATTTTTTTATCTTTTACCCACTTCAATGCATTGAGTATATCTTTTGCGGCATTCGCCTGAATAAGTAACGCACGCTCGCCACGAACTACGGGCAACAGCGCCTGCATCTCCGGATAATACGTAATGCCTTTAGATTTCGATGCTGAATCGATCTTGTGATACTGCACGGCTTTGTCCCACGCTTCGTTTAGCTTGTTCAGTTTTTTATCGTAATCTTTCTTCAGCTCTTCATCGGTTCTGCGATCGAAGAAACCACGCCTGCCCGCATCGGGGAAAGTCATGACAACACCTTCAAAGCCTGCAAACATCTGATCAGGTGTATAGCCGTGAAGATCGATCAACGCTGCCGTTCCGGAGATGAGACTACCACGCGGTGAAGCAATCACAGTCGTTACGCCACTGATGCGTGTTACCGGTATCAGTGCTGAATTAGGATTGACTGCGGTGATTGCACGCACTTGCGGAATGATATCACCAACTTCTTCAAAGTCGCGCGTGCGTTGGTCCGAGGCAACTTCACTCAAACCGAGTTGCGTGTTGCTGTCGATCATACCCGGGTATATCCACTGCCCCTTGCAATCGATCACTTCTGCTCCTGCAGGTATAGGTATATTTGTACCCACCGCTGCAATCTTTCCTTTGCTGATGATTACCGTGCCGTTTTGTATAACCCCTTTCGTTACAGTTTCAATGGTAGCATTGGTTAACGCAAATGTGCCATCTATAGCTTTGGGTGATTGTGCCTGTACACTGAACATTCCGGCACACACCAGGATCAAAATAAAATAGAGTATTCGTTTCATGATGCGTTGTGCTAGTGAATATTAAAGATGGTTTCAAAATTCTCTTCAGCTCCTTCCATGCAATGTTCGTGTTCGTGATCACGGTCGGTAAACGTAGCAACTTCAATCTCCTGCTTGGGGTCTACATACAAACGCATATCGTCAGCATCCTTTTCACGATCGAAACGAACCACACCGTCTACCAGTGTTGTCATAGGGATGGTATAGGTTGATAACGGATGACCTTTGAAGATTGCTATATCTGCATCTTTACCTACTTCAATGGAGCCTACGCGATTCTCAATGCCCAACTGACGGGCAGGATTGATCGTGATCAGCGCGAGCGCTTCATCATCGGTAAGAGCACCATACTTTTGCGTCTTCGCAGCTTCGTGATACAGGTGCCGCATCAGTTCACCATCGTCTGAGTTGATGGAAGTGGTTACACCATTTTTTGTAAGGATCGCAGCATTGTATGCCGTTGAATAATATACTTCAAATTTATACGACCACCAGTCGGAGAATACCGATGCCATGGCACCATACGCAGCCAGTTCCGGTGCTACTTTAAATCCTTCGTTCACGTGTTGAAATACAATCTTCTTTATGCCAAAGTCTTTGCACACGTTCAGCATCATGTATATTTCATCGGCACGGTAACTGTGGCAATGGATGATGATGTTGCCTTTTAATATTTCGCCCAGTGTTTCGAGACGGTAATTATACTCCGGCGGAGCGCCACGGAAGCCTTTCTGTGCTTTCGCTTTGTTATAGACATCCCATGCGGCTATATATTCTTTTGCTTTTGAGAACGATTCACGCATTACAAATTCAACTCCCATGCGAGTGCGCGGTACAATGTTACTTCCTGCACCATGAACACGGGTCGGATTTTCACCAAGTGCAAACTTGATGGTGCGCGGTGCACCCTCCATGCGAAGTCCTTCGGGATCGCGCACGCCATAACGCAGCTTGATCGTTTCACACTGGCCTCCTATAGCATTGGCCGAACCGTGCATGGAATGTATCGTTGTAACACCGCCCGCCAGTGCACGATACAACGTAATCTCTCCGGGGTTGATAACATCGCCCACATTTACTTCGGAAGTCACCGGGTTAGTAGCTTCGTTTACATCATCTATACCTTGGTGCGAGTGCGCATCAATAATGCCGGGCATTACATACATACCGGTGGCATCAATTACTTTATACCCGGCCGGCGTTGCTATATTTTTTCCCAGCTGGCTGATCTTTCCATCCTTTACAAGCACATCGGTATTCTCCAACACACCTTTTGTAATGGTAAGCACAGTAGCATTCCTGATCAGTATATTTCCCCGTTCCTGTGCCAGCGTAACATTTACAGCCAGCACCATGATTAATAGTAATTTCTTCATACTTGCTGTTTTATGGTTTTAGCTGAGGTTTCTTCTTGCCTTCTACCGGTATATTTCCAAACTGACCAGCAGCGGCAGTTCCTTTAAAGGTGGTTCCTTCTACTGTAGCCTCTACGGTTATTTTCATGGTGTTACCGCCTTCGGTAATGGTAAAGGTATATTTCAGCTTGTTACCGTCCAGTGTAACCTCTTCGAGGTCTTGCGCCTGCGGGAACCGTGCACCGGAAATTTTGCCGCTATATTTATCGCCCTCTTTCCTGATAGTAACGACAGATTCACGCTTTCCCTGTGGCGTATCGGCTGTTACGCTCCACTCTCCTTCCAGTACAATCGATGCATCTTTCTTTGCATCAGACGATTCAATCTTATAGAGTGTACCTTCTACAAATACATACTTCACTTTCGATTTTTCATTGAAGTATGGTTTGCTGCTCACTACGAGATTGGCAATCTTTCCGGCATCTACAGAGCCGAGGCGATCACTCAATCCCAGCAATTGTGCCGGCGTAGTAGTAAGTGCTGCCAAAGCCTGATCTTCTGTAAGACCCGCTTTGATAATCCGGCGAAGGTTCGCCTGTATATCTTTTAATTTCGCATCGAGTGTTGAAAAACCGAACGGTATACCGGCCTTCTGAAACGCTACAGCCTGCGATACATAGTTAGCGATAGACTCTGCCTTGCGTTTTTCAAGAGCTTCTTTCTCCGCATCCGTCATCGTCTTTGGAACATCCTTCTTGTCTTCTTTCTTATCATCTTTTTTCTCATCCTTCTTGTCTTCTTTCTTTTCTTCCGGCAAGTCAAGACTTAAAAATATTCTGGCGCCTGATGATTTGAGCTTACCGGTAACCTCCCAGCCTTCTTTTACTCCGGCAAGGATCAACGAAAAACCCAAATCTTTCTGAAGGCCCAGTACGCGGTGTATATCCCATATTTTTTCAGCTTTGAATAACACCGGTGTACGTTTATCAATAACCGGGTAAAATGGTTCCAGCAACCGGCTGGATGACGGGCGCTCCAGTCCGCTGCGATTGGACGCATATAGCGTTGCATAGTTTTTCTCCAGCGCTGCCTGGCGGTATAGCTCGCGCCACTTGGCGATCACCGCCATAGTAGTGGCTGGATATACCCGCTCGGCAGGAGTAAGCTCCGAGTAAAAAGATGATTCTTCTATGAGCACCATATCATCAGGCGCTTTACCGGTAAGTTGAATGATAGCCCCGTTCCCTGGCAGCATGCCACCATACGGCACTACATGTGCCGTGGTAAATCCGAGTGAGCGCAGGTCTTCAACTGATTTATCGGAAGCACTTAAAAAATTACGAACATCGAGCTGCGGTGTGATACCGGCACGCTCTGCGGGTGGATTGCCTGGATCTTTCGGACGTTCTTTGTTTTCTTCCTTAGGCTTGATAACGCCTGTGCGGGAGAGACCATCGATAAAACCGGCATATACATATAGGCTATCGGCTTTGATAATGATGGCTTCCGGAGGGATCGATATATTTTTTCCTACGGCTTTGATAAGGCCGTCTTTGATGATAAGAGTGGCCATATCCACTTTTCTTCCCGGGGCCTGAACGATATTAACGTTGGTGAGCGCATACGTCCGGCTAACGGGTTTAAGATCGCGTTCTTCCTGCGCATAGAGCATCACAGATACGAACAGCAAACTTACTAGCAGGTACATCCTGCCCCATGAGTAGCGATTCTTCATTGAATTCAGATTTTGGTATAGGGCAATAAAACAGGTTTTCTACGGAAGATCAAACCGCTCAAAGAAAAGGTGAGGGCTTTGGCTTAGGGTAAAGGCAAAAAATTCAAAGTTTAAAGCTCAAAGTTTAGCCGGATCGTTTGGCTTTATAGCCCTCTTTTACCAATAGCTGCACTACTTTGTCGCGTACGTCTCCCTGGATAAGTATCTCTCCGTCTTTGGAAGAGCCGCCTACGCCACATTTTGTTTTGATGGTTTTGGTGAGCGATTCCAGGTCGGCTGCTGTACCTACAAAGCCCGATACCAGTGTTACCTGCTTGCCAGCTCTTCCACTTTTATCAAGCATTACTTTCAGATTCTGTTGCTGGGGAGGCAACGTAGCGGCTTCTTCGTTCTGCTGATATGAATATTCAAAATCGGATGACGTAGAGTATACAATGCCATCGCGTTTTTTCCAGTCGTTCTTTTTACTCATAGCTCACAAAAGTAAGTATAAATTAATGATCAGCAGAATGCCACACACCACGCACGCATTGAAATAAAACTCAGTATTTCTTCGCCTCACTACGGCCGCAATGGCCGTTCCTAAAAGTGCCAGCGGGAAAATAATAAGTCCGCGGTATACATACGCCAGGCGTTTATGATCGGCACCTTCCACAAGATACATAACGGTACCGTATACCCATGTTTCTTCGTACTGTATCATATCGCCCGGGCCTCCGCTGACACCGGTATATATTTTTATTTTCTTACCGGATTCTGTGATGATAACGGTGAATGCATTTTTCCCCCGCACAAAATAACCATCTACGATTTTCTCGTTTCGCGTTTTATAGGGAAGGAAATAATCGATAGCAAAGAGAATGGTTATCACAAGCGCTGCATAGCATAGCCATTGCACATACGGAATACACTGTTGCATAAATTCGCGCATGCGTTGCTTCTCACTTTTGAACCCGGCAGGTGGCCTCCTCCTGCGATGATAGGCCGGATCACGATGCTGAGGTCTTGCAGGCCCCTGTTCTTGTGCTACCGTTGTAAACGAACTCTGCATGCGTGAATCATACTCCCACTTCTTTACCGGGTCGCTGAGTACATCGTACGCTTCATTGATCTCCTGAAATATAGCATGCGCCCGAGGATCCGGATTTTTATCCGGATGATATTGCACGGCCAGTCTGCGGTAAGCTCGTTTTATCTCCGCTATGTGTGCTGTTGTGTGAACCCCAAGTATACTATAATAATCTTTCATCGATCTTTGAGTCTAACAACAAACTTCAAACCCGACCATACATCATTTACGGCACAAACCTTTACATCAACAAGTCCTTCTTCAAGGCCAAATTCACGGATTATATTTTCATCCAGCGTGGTAGGCACTTTCGATGATTTCTTGGGCCATGATATCCACAGCATGCCGGTCTTTTTAAGATGTTGTTTGCTCTTCACAAACTCCTTCTCAAATACCTGCTGGTCTTTTACAAAGAGATGAATAAAATCAAACTCTCCTTTCAATGAGCGCTGCACCAAAACGTCTTCCGGCAAAGGTGAAAGCCAATCGATATAGCCTTCCGGAGCCTGCAGTATAAACATGCTGAATCCGGGCTTTATACCAAGCTTCTTCAAGAGAGGGGTGCCTGAATAACCTGCCATAAGTCTTTTTACAAGATTAACTATATATTTACTTTTATTCAGCAGTATAAAAAGAAAAAGCCACCGTGCGGTGGCTTCTGTATGGGATAATTGAAAAAATTAGTTATTGCCCATTTTCTCCATTTCTTTCTCAAACGTTTCCTTGAACTTCTCGTAGTCGTAGTCAATCTTCAGACGATCGTCTTTGGAGAGGCGCTCGTTGTACGTGGCTACCAGGTCTTCTGCAGAAAGCTCTATAGCGATATACGTCTTATAGTTACCGCTTTCGGTCTTCATGAGTTTTTCGCAGATGGTCTTGAGACCTGTAAGCTTCTGGTCCACGATCTCACGGTTCAATTGCTCAAAGCGTTCTTCTACCTGCTCCTTATTGTTCATTTCGCGTGAGTTGGTGTAGTTATCCGTAACAGCTTTAACAGTTGTCTGAATACTGGCTGCGAGTTCTGCACGTGCATTGGCAAGCGCTTTCTTCTTGGAAGTCACCTGGTCCATGCTTTCGCCGATAGAGTTGGCTCTGAAGAATTTAGACGTTGTAAAGTAATCAGGACCAGAGCAAGGTACAACCACTTCTTTTTCTCCCGTAGGAGCAGCTTTTTGTTTGCTCTTACAGCCTATCATAAATGCTCCACCCAGCGCGATCAGCATAAAGGTAGAATAGGTAAGTTTTTTCATATCAATCGAAATTTTAGTTTACAAGTTATGTTTACGCAAATCAAATACCAAACTACAAAATTCAAAAACCGTTTTGGCGGTCCATCTTACACCGCCCGCAGAAACAGGCTATTGAAGCACAGTATTCAACAATTCGTTCATCCGCTCTTTTTCAAGTGTCTCAACGGATTTGTTATACGCATCGATGCTGGATTTGTCGTAATCCAGGCCATAGCCTTTAATGCGATCGAGCGTTGCCGCATAAATCTCTTTTCCCTCTTTAATAGCCGTTACGCGAATAACACTGGTAAGGTAGGTGATATAGATGCTACCGGAGATCGAGCCTTTTTCAGAGTCCGCTTTTACATCAAACCAAAGATCGGCACCACGTTTATCTTCCGTAAATTCAAAACCATTGTTGGCCAGCAGGTTCTTCAGTTTATTGCTGATCTGAAAGGTTGTTTTGTTTTGTCCGAAGCTCTTTTCATCGGCCGTCATAAATACCACGGGGCGTTGTACTTTTAACGTAACCTGCGCACGCGGCACATTCAATGTACCGGCTATCAGTTTATATACGGGCGAACCACTCGTACCACTCAACCCGTCAATATCTACTTTTACAACTACAGTTTGTTCCAGATCTTTTGAGCTTATTTTGTTCAGCAAAATCTTGGCATTGCCTTTTTCATCCGCTTTATAATTGGGAAACACATCACCAGCTCCTTTTTCGAAGGCAGCATATAGCGGCATATCGGCAGCCGGTTTGCCCGTGTCTTTATAGGTAGCTTTTGCTATAACGGTCTGGCTACTCTGATTTACCCTGCGGTTCAATTCGATTTCTGTGGGATCTACCCGCACGTTGATCTTATCCAGCACACTTTGAATGGAGGCATAGATTTCGTTCACCAGCAATACTTCTTTGTTATCGATAGTTACGCGAATGGCTTCGCCCAGGTATTTTTCAATACTGCGAAATGCCTGAAAGTAAAAGCTTACTGATTGCAGGCGCTCACCGTCTTTTTCTGCCTGCCGTGCTTTCTGCAAGTAATCAGTAGCGAGCAACGTTGCATTTCGTTTTTGTTCTTCTTTAATCTGTTTATACCGTGCTATAGAAAGACGATAATATACCCAGTAGTTACTCGCATCTTCCCACGCATCTACCAGTTCAAACTCTTCAATTTCATCAGCCGTGGTCGTTTTGATGATCTGCTCGTATTGCTCTGTAAATTTCTTATCGGCTTCAAATTGACTTAGCACAGAAGTGCTCGATACATTTACCTTTATATCGGAGATAAGGTCATTGAGCGCGCTTTTCTTGGCCGCCTGTATATAGTTGGTATTACCGTCTTTGGTGCTGTGACCAATGCCGGTATAGTAACCATCCTGGTAAGGCTCTGTTTTAAGCCAGGCTGGTTTGAGCGATTCCGGATCAGGCGGTTGCACCTTCGGGCTGCATCCGGCCAGGAGTATGAGTAGCGTTAGAAGTCGTTTCACAAAATAACCTTAAGCGATGAAGCGTTAGAATATTGCCACATTCCGTGCCAATTTTACCGCGCGAACAAATCTACGGGTGAAAGAGGTTGGAAATGTTTTAGAAACGCTAATTTTTTTACCTTTATACAAATCTACAGGCTTAATATGAAAAAGATGATCTGGGGAGTGCTGATGGCTGCCTGCGTAATGGCCTGCCAGGACAGCGAGACAACAAGCAATGACAATGATTTTACCGGCAATGAGACGGTATATGCCCTGACTGCAGGTTCTGAGTACAACATTGATGGTACGGTTACCCTGAAGGAGAAAAAGAACGGCAGCACGTTGATATCAGTAACACTTAGCGGAACCGAAGGCAACCTGGAATTTCCGGTACATATTCACCTCGGAGATGTAGCAACGGATGGCGCTACTGTATATGCACAGCTCACTCCTGTAACCGGCACAACGGGTAAAAGCGAAACCCTGCTTACCACCGCTGCCGATGAATCGACAGTAACCTATAAGCAACTTATAGCACTGAATGCCTGTTTGAAGGTACATCTTTCTGCCACGGGCGAGAACAAAAATATAATTCTTGCAGCCGGCAACATCGGCACTGCTGCCACCGCAGCAAACGGACGGCAAGAAATTGCTCCCTGCAAGAGTGAATAGCCTTAAGAAAAAGTTTAAAGCAGAAAGTAAAAAGCAGAAAGCGGTAGGTACCCTTTCTGCTTTTTCATTTTATAATATTAGCAAGCTTTAAACTTTGGGCTTTCTGCTTAATAGCTTAGTATCTATGCATTGATCACATCGTGGAGGTTCTCGTTCTTATTTCTCAAGTCGATGCCGCCTTCCAGTATAGATTTCAGGTTGGTGAGGTAGAACGTCCAGCCTTTCATACAGCCCAGGTGATAATCTACTTTTCCCTGTTCTGTAAGCGGTATATTCTCCTGAGTCAGTTCACATAATGTTTCATTCTGCTCGCGGATGATCCGCACGGTTACTATACATCCACCTGAAAATGTAAAACGAAAGCGATCCTTCCCGTTTGCTTCTAGAACTTCGCCGTATTCTGCGGTATCATCGCCGTATCCGTACCAGAGCCAACGATAAGTATCGCCCGCCTGTACCCGCGCCGTTGAATCGCGCAGAACGTTACCCGGTTTTGTAAAGGCCGCTAACCTCAAAAACCAGCTTTCGAGTCCCTGTGGTGTAGCCCAACAGGTATATATCGTTTCAGTATCTGAATTTATACTAACGCGCTTTGTAAATTTACTCCAATTGTATCCCATAAGCCGGTTTAAAAATTATTACGGCTCAATATAGTATATATACCGGTTCGGTACTTGATACGCATGAGACTAAACTTCTTCGAGTACCTGCAGCGACTTGGCAAGTTTTTGTTGCAGTTCGAACGATACGGGTACAAAATCTGAGAAACGTTGTGTAAACCTGGCTCGCCCCTGCGAAAGTGAGCGCAACGCTGTGGAATATTTATCCAGCTCTGCCAAAGGTACTCTGGCTTTTATTACCTGGTA
Organism: Ohtaekwangia sp.; assembly: GCF_036786105.1. Taxonomy (NCBI): domain Bacteria; kingdom Pseudomonadati; phylum Bacteroidota; class Cytophagia; order Cytophagales; family Fulvivirgaceae; genus Ohtaekwangia; species Ohtaekwangia sp. The sequence goes on along the minus strand of NZ_DAIQRQ010000008.1, from coordinate 32,232 downwards.
ATTGCCCCGGTTATCCATTCCCATAATGAGTGCTCTTCGTGTTTGCAGATCGCCCATTACTTCGCCCATCACTTCTTCGGGCAGCATTACCTCTACATCGTATATAGGCTCCAGCAGCTGCGGTTCTGCTTTCAGAAATGCTTCGCGAAAGGCCATCATACCTGCGATCTTGAATGATATATCGTTGGAGTCAACCGGGTGCATTTTTCCATCGTATACCATCACGCGTACATCGCGCACGTACGAACCGGTGATGGGACCTTCTTCCATTTTTTCCATCACTCCTTTCAATATCGAAGGTATAAATCGCGCATCGATCACGCCACCCACAATGCAATTATAGAATACAAGTTTACCGCCCCATTCAAGATCGATCACCTCTTTACCACGCACACTATATTCCGCAGGATCTGGCATACCTTCGATAAAGGGTTCTACCTTCAAATGCACTTCACCAAATTGCCCGGCACCGCCCGATTGTTTTTTATGACGGTAGCTGGCTGTGGCCGCCTTGCGTATGGTTTCACGATACGATATGCGCGGACTTTCAAAGTTCACATGAAGTTTATATACATTTTCCAAAAACCATTTACATACAGCCAGGTGTAATTCTCCCTGGCCCGAGATGATCAATTGCCGCAACTCCCTGGAATATGCTACCTCAATGGTGGGATCTTCCTGGTGTATCTTCTGTAATACTTCTCCTATTTTTTCATCATCGTTTTTGCTCAATGCAATCACCGCTGTACGAATGCGTGGTTCCGGAAATTCTATCGGGTTGATCGTGACATCAAATCCTTTTGCATGCAGCGTCTGATTGGTGAAGGTATCTTTTAATTTCAGCGTAGCGCCTATATCTCCCGCAATCAACCGATCGACAGGCGTTCTGGATTTACCATCCATGATAAAGAGCTGATGAATGCGTTCTGAAGCTCCGGTCTGGCTGTTGATCAATTCAGACGATGTTGTTACTTCTCCTGAAATAACTTTAAAGAAGGTAAGCTTGCCGAGGTTAGGCTCGATATGCGATTTAAACACAAACAGCACTGCGGGTGCGGCAGGATCATATTTTACCTCTTTACCATCCACTGTTTTTTCTGGTATAGCTTCGCAGGGGGCGGGTGCTACGTTATCAATAAAACCCATCATCCTGCCACTGCCCATGTTGCGTTTAGCCGACATCACAAACACGGGAAATACATCGTGATGGATCATGCCGAGTTTTAATCCTTCGCGCATCTCATCTTCATCAAGCGTGCCCTTGGCGAAGTATTTCTCCATGAGTTGTTCATCGTTCTCCGCAGCTTTCTCTACCAATGCATTGTGCAAGGCATTTGCTTTTTCTTTTTCATTATCCGGTATAGGAAGTTTCTGTGGCTTCCCTCCTTCCGGTGGAAATTTATACATTACCATTCGCAGCAAGTCGATAATAGCGTTAAAACCCTCGCCCTGGTTTACCGGGTATTGCATTTGTGTTACGGCATTGCCAAAGCGCTCGCGCAGAGAATGTAGCGCGGTATCAAAATCAGCTTTGGGGTGATCGATCTGGTTTATTGCAAAAATTGTTGGTTTCTGAAACTGATCGACATAGTTCCAGATAAGCTCCGTACCTACTTCCACGCCATGTTGGGCATTCACAATCATCACACAGGTATCTGCCACACGCACCGATGAGATGATCTCTCCTATAAAGTCATCGAAACCGGGCGTATCGATGATGTTGATTTTATAGTCGTGCCATTCTGTGTGTAGTGTAGATGCAAACACTGAGTTGCCACGTTCCTGTTCAATCTCATGGTAATCAGAAACTGTATTTTTCCCCTCAATAGAGCCCCGCCGGTGCACAATACCGGCTTCGTAGAGCATATCTTCGGCCAGCATGGTCTTGCCGGCCTTGGGCGCCCCCAGCAGAACAATGTTCTTGAGGTGCTTGTTGTCATAAACTTTCATCATGGCTGTAGCATTTAAGGTGGAGGAATGAAAATAAGGATGGCCGTTGATTGGTCACGCCTGGTGACAGCAGGTCCCATGAAGTTTTCATAGGCGGCAGTTTTTATTGTTGAAACAAAAAGGAAGGAAAGCTTAATGGAAGTTAAGGCAAAAACACCAAAGGTAAAAGCATAACGGAGCAATAGTTACCGCCACACTTTGATGTAGGCAAATGCGGAGATTAAGAGATTCTTTCTAAATTGATTGCTGTTGTCCATTATCCGTTATCCATTAATCGTTACATGTATGAAGTCAGCTGTTTCCACCTGACTTGAAGTAATGATGACGATAACGGATAGCGATTAACGGCTAACTAATAACGATTAACCTGTAACGAACACCATGAAAAAACTATTCTTCACCTTCGCCTTGCTTGTGTTGATAATGCAGAGTCGGGCGCAATCCTTTCAAGGCATTATCAAGTGGAGCTTTACAATGACGATCACCGATCCGAAGATGAAAGCACAAATGGAAGATGCGCAGAAAAAAATGAATGATCCTGCCAATCAGGCTAAGATGAAAGAGATGGAAGCTAAGATGAACGATCCGCAGTTCAAAGCCATGATGGATTCCAACCCTCAGCTTAAAGCACAGATGGAGAGCGCCATGAAAATGATGCAGAGTGGCGATATGTCGGCCATGATGCCCAAGGGCATGATAGTAAAAATAAAAGACAGCAATACGCTGATGCAGATGGAAGGCGGCATGATGGCCAACATGGAAATACTATACCTGAAAGACAAAAATCAATCGTACAAGATTGACCGCAAAGACAAAACATATTCAGTGCTACCCAACAACACAGAGCAACAGCAACAGTCGAAGCAAAACGCAGATGTAAAAGTTACCAAGACATCAGAAACGGCCAAGATACTCGGCTATACCTGCACAAAATATACGGTTGACTATACATCGGAAGGCCACACGCTGCATCAGATTCTTTGGTCTACTACGGAAATAAAAGACTGGGACATGAAGAGCATGGCGAACCAGCGCATGAGCAGCAACCAGCGCATATACTTCGATAAGATTGATGGTGTTCCTCTGAAAGTGGAAATGTACATGCCGCAAGGAAACATGGTAATGGAAGTAAAAGAGATCAACAAGCAATCATTACCGGCATCTGATTTCACTATCCCTTCAGACTTTAAAGAAGTAGCGTTAGGATTTGGCGGGAAGTATTGATTGATACTTTCAAAAAACAGAAGCCGGATACTATCAATATCCGGCTTCTGTTTATGTCTTTACCTTCCGATCTTAAATTTTATAGGCAGTACAAATCGCGATTTGACTGGAATGCTTTTGTGCCTGGCTGGTATCCAGTTTTCCATTGCCGACACCACTCTGAGTGCCTCTGCATCGCATTCCGGGCTTATACCTTTTATTACATAGCTATCTTTTACAGCCCCCTGCTTGTCAACTATAAAGCAGACGTACACAGTTCCCTGTGTTCCCGCTCTACGCGCTTGGCTGGGATACTTTACTGCACCTTGCAAATAACCCGCTAACCCATTCAAGCCGCCTTTATACTCGGCCATATTCTCGGTTACACCAAAAGTCGTATCATTTGTAATCTTACTTACGGTGAAAGACGCTACCAGCACCGAATCCTCCACCTCATTATAGGAATTACCATCTTTGTTAGTACTGGTCTGTATAACTCCTTTCCCATTCGGGAGTAACTCTACACCAGATGGCGAGAAGAAATGTATATACTTGCTCTTGGCTTCTTTCTTCCGAAAATGCATTTCTTCCATTTCAAGCGAGCCATTCTCATAGTAGGTTTTATACGTTCCTACCTTCTCATTTTCTTTGTAAGTTCCTTCTGATTTTATTCCGCCACTTTCATAATACCAGGTTACCTTTCCATCAAAAATTGGCTTAGGATCAACCTCAACACATTCTGCAACCATTTGAATTTTACCCGATATAAAATAATCACGTAGCATGATCACGTCATCCCTGTATTCTATTGTCCGGTAATAAGAGGCCAGGTGTTTATCGGAAACTGTTTTCCAGTCTTTATCAAAATATTCAGTTATACGCTCGCTGGTTTGAGCCAGCGTTGTAAATGAAGTGAAAACAAAAAAGAATTGAATAAGATAAGTTCTCATACAGGTAGATAGACGCAGGTATATATTTATAAAAAATGGCGATCCGGTTTCGCGCCGGATCACCATCACAATATTTCTCAAAAGGTATTAATATCCCAACACCTTCAACATGCTTTCGCTCGTTTGCTCTTCGGCAAAGAGGCGTGTGGTTATCTCTCCATCTTCATTGCGATCGATCAATACGTGTTTAGGAGCAGGTACCAGGCAGTGTTGAATACCTCCATAACCTCCCAGCGATTCCTGGTAAGCGCCTGTATGGAAGAAGCCAATATATAGCGGCTCTTCATCGTTGATCATCGGCAGGAACACTTCGCCGGTATGTGCTTCGGAGTTATAGTAATCCATGCTGTCGCAGGTAAGACCACCCATATTTACCTTGTGATAGGGATCATCCCACTTGTTGCAGGCCAGCAATACATATTTCTGATTCAATCCCCATGCATCCGGCAAGTGTGTAATGAACGAGCCATCGATCATATACCACAGCTCTTTATCGTTCTGCAGTTTCTGGTCAATTACATTGTAGAGCACCGCCCCACTTTCACCTACGGTATAGCTGCCAAATTCGGTAAAGATATTCGGCACCGGCACGTTGTTCTTATCGCATATCCACTTGATATTTTCCACGATCTGCTCGATCATGTATTTATAGTCATAGTGGAAAGTAAGCGAAGTCTTGATCGGGAAACCACCGCCAATGTCAATAGAATCCAGCGTAGGACAAATCTTCTTCATCTCACAATATTTGAAGACGAAGCGGCTTAGCTCACTCCAGTAATAGGCCGTATCTTTAATACCGGTATTGATAAAGAAGTGCAGCATCTTGAGCGATGCCTTGCTGCTCTTTTCAATGTTGTCTTTATAGAAAGGTATAATATCGCTATAGCGGATGCCTAGGCGGGAAGTATAGAACTCGAACTTCGGCTCTTCATCTGCTGCTACGCGTATTCCTACACGATACGATCCCTTTACATTCTTCTCATATTCCTCGAATTCGCCCATCTCATCCAGAATCGGAATGCAATTGTGGAAACCATCGTTGAGCAATTCTGAAATATAGCGGGTGTACAGCGGCATTTTAAAACCGTTGCACAGTACGTATGTGTCTTTGGTAATCTTTCCTTTGGCATACAGTGCACGCACGATCGGAATATCAAACGCAGAAGATGTTTCCATGTGCACATCTTCATTTTTCAGCGCTTCTTCCAGTACAAAAGAAAAGTGCGATGACTTGGTACAATAGCAATAGGTGTATTTGCCGTTGTATTTGAATTTCTCCAGCGCGTTGTTAAAGATCGCTTGTACCGATCGGATGTTTTCGCTTATGCGCGGAAGGTATGTTAGTTTCAGGGGGGTTCCATATTGCTTAATGATGTCCATCAGGGGAACATCGTTAAACAGCAATTCGTGGTCGCGGACCTTAAATTCTTTTTGAGGAAACTCGAAGGTCTGTTCAATCAGCTCGCGGTAGCTCTTCATGTATACCGTTATCCGTTAATTGTTAAATGATTTTGGTAGTTAAACGCGTATCGTTAAACAACTTTGTGTTACTGCCATGTGATCTATTTTTTAATTCCCTACACAAACCCGGCACACACAGACTTACCAACAACGGTTAACGACTTTACGTCCTCCAACAAAGGGTGCAATATTGGGATAAATTTGCCATCTTTGCAATAACTCAGACAGAACGCATGGTTAATCATTTCCCTTGTTCGTTTTTCTCGATCGCGCTTCCAAAGGCGCCCGGATTACCCGACTTCTAAAGGCGGGCGTGAAGGGATTTCTGTTATTTCTGATTAACCATTCATTCATAAAACCTTAATATTATTTGCCGTGAAAGAGCTAAAGATCATTGAAGTGAAGTCCGAAATCGGTGCCGGAACCCGCGGTGCAAGCCTGGGCGTAGAAGCCATGAAGATTGCCAGCTTAGACCTTAACTCCGACTTTTTTAAACAATACGAATCAGTTGAAGTAGAGAATGTAAACGAATTGCTGTTTGATGGTGCCAAGCACTCCTATGCCAAGTTTATAGACGGTGTGCTGATCATGGAAGAACGCGTTTGCCTGGAAGTCTATGAAACCATCTTTGATGAGTTCTTTCCCCTCATTATGGCAGGCGACCACAGCACTGCATACGGAACAATTGCCGGCATTAAAAAGGCACATCCCAAAGCACGACTCGGTGTAATCTGGATCGATGCACATGCCGATATCCACACACCGTTTACTACACCTTCGGGTAACATGCATGGCATGGCCCTGGCAATGGCCTGCGGTCTCGATAACTTTGAATGCAAGGTAAACGACCCGCGTGGTGAGACGCTTGAATACTGGGAGCAACTGAAGAACGTGGGCATGCCCGGCCCCAAGATATACCCGGAAGACATTGTATACATTGCGGTACGCGATCTTGAGAAACCGGAGAACTATCTTCTCAACAAATACAATGTAAACTTCATTGAAACAGAAGATGTTAAGAAACTGGGTCCTGTAACCATCGCCAGAAAAGCGCTGGAAATGCTGGACCATTGTGACATGATTTATGTTTCATTTGATGTGGACAGCATTGACAGCCGCGTTTCTACCGGCACGGGAACACCGGTACCCAACGGCCTTACTGTTGAAGAAGCCAAGACACTGAATGTTGAACTCGCCAAAGATCCAAAAGTATGCGCCTGGGAAATTGTAGAAGTAAACCCTACACTCGATACAGAAAACAGAATGGCCGAGAGCGCTTTTGAAATATTGGAGGCAACGGCAAAATCGATTGTAGACCGGCCCGTGCTAGCCGAGTAAAGTTTGTATATTAAGGCAATGGAATCGAAACTGACATTAACACTTGAAAAAAAAACCATCGAGAAAGGAAAGGCTTATGCTCGTAAAAAGAGAACAAGCCTTTCCAAGCTCGTGGAGAAGTATATAGATAAAATTACCGCCAAGCAGGAACCTGAAAAATCGGATAAAAAAGAAGAAGCCGCAGCATTTCTTAAAAAAATCTCTCTCCCGGCAAAAAACAAACACTGGGATCATAAGAAAGAATACACCCGTTACCTTATTAAAAAGTATAAATGAATTTCATTTTCGTTGACAGCGATGTTTGCCTTGACTTGTTATTAATCCGCGAACCTTTTTACCAACATTCTTCAGACATTTTTGAATTAGCTTATACAAATAAGATTAAAATCTTTGTGTCATCTGTCATATTTGCTAATGTGTATTACATCCTGCGCCAGGAATTTAAAGACGCAAAGACTAAGGACACGCTTATAGAATTCAAGAAGATAGTAAGCGTGCTGCCGGTAGGTGATTCAATCATTGATCGCTCTCTCCACTCCGATTTTAAAGACTTCGAAGACGGCATTCAATATTTCACGGCTTTAGACCATCACATGAAGTTAATATTGACGCGGAATCTCCGCGATTACAAGACCGCGAAGATCCAGGTGATGACTCCGGAGGCTTATCTTAAGACGCTAAGGGTCTAGTGCCAGATGCTGAGCTGAAGGCTGACTGTTTCCTTCTCACAATAAAAAAATCAACGAACTTCTGCGATTTTCTTAATTTCGCCCCCAGAAATTCGAAATAAAACAGCCATGAGCCAAAACAGACCGATTTCCTCCTTCATTGAGAAACACTACCTGCACTTCAATGCTGCGGCATTGGTAGATGCTGCCAAAGGATATAAAAAGCATCTTGCCGAAGGCAAGAAAATGATGGTGACATTAGCCGGTGCCATGAGTACGGGCGAGCTGGGCATCAGCTTCGCAGAGATGATCCGCCAGAACAAAGTACATATCATTTCCTGTACCGGTGCCAACCTTGAAGAAGATATCATGAACCTGGTGGCTCACTCACACTACAAGCGCATTCCTAACTATCGCGATCTTACGCCTGAACAAGAGTGGAACCTCTTGGAGAACCATCTGAACCGCGTAACCGATACCTGTATTCCTGAAGAAGAAGCTTTCCGAAGATTGCAGAAGCACCTCTTCCAGGTGTGGAAAGATGCTGAAGATAAAGGCGAGCGCCTCTTCCCGCATGAATTTATGTTCCGCCTCCTCAACAGTGGCGACCTGAAACAATATTACGAGATCGATCCGAAGAACTCCTGGATGATTGCTGCTGCAGAGAAAAATCTGCCCATGGTGGTTCCGGGATGGGAAGACTCTACGATGGGTAACATCTTCGCTTCTTACTGTGTAACGGGCGAATTGAAAGCATCTACCATGAAGTCTGGTATTGAGTATATGGTGTGGTTGGCTGATTGGTATACACAAAACTCTGGTACAGAAGGTATCGGCTTCTTCCAGATTGGTGGTGGTATAGCGGGCGATTTCCCGATCTGTGTTGTTCCAATGTTACACCAGGATCTGGAGCGTGATAACGTTCCGTTCTGGAGTTACTTCTGCCAGATCAGCGACTCTACTACCAGCTATGGCTCTTATTCCGGCGCTGTACCAAACGAAAAGATTACCTGGGGTAAACTCAGCATCGATACTCCTAAATATATCGTGGAGTCAGACGCTACTATTGTAGCACCGCTGATCTTCGCATATATACTCGAGTGGTAAGAAATTTATAAACCAAATACACGTAGCAAGGCATAAAGACACAGCGTCTCATGTCTTGCTACTTTTGTCTTACGTCTGTTCACTATGAATCTTGATCTGTTACTTCGTTCCGAAATTCAGAAAGCTGTTACGGCAGTATTCAATCAATCTGTTGACAACCTGCAGATACAACCTACCAATGCCGAGTTTGAAGGCTCACATACACTAGTGTGTTTCCCGCTAACCAAGGTATCGCGCAAGGGGCCCGAAGAAACGGCAAAGCTTGTAGGCGAATATCTGCTTCAAAATTCCGGCATCGTCAGACAGTATAATGTTGTGAAAGGTTTTCTAAACTTATCACTTAGCGACAGTGTGTGGGTTGAAGTATTGCACAGCATCGCTTCCAATCCAAACTACGGTCAGTTACCGGATAACGGACAAGAGATCATGATCGAGTATTCGTCACCGAATACAAACAAGCCTTTGCACCTGGGACACTTACGCAATAACTTTTTGGGATATAGCGTAAGCGAAATCTACAAAGCAAACGGATATAAGGTACACAAAGTACAGATCATCAACGATCGTGGTATACACATCTGTAAATCGATGGCAGCGTGGAAACTCTTTGGCCATGGAGAGACACCGCAGAGCAGCGGTATAAAGGGCGATCACCTGGTGGGTAAATATTATGTGATCTTTGACAAGACCTATAAATCGCAGATTGCCGAACTGATGGCAAACGGCCTCAGCGAAGAAGAAGCCGGCAAGCAAGCACCCATCATACAACTCGCTTCTGAGATGCTGCGCCTCTGGGAACAAAAAGATGCTGAAACTATAGCATTGTGGAAAACCATGAACGGCTGGGTATACGAAGGCTTCGGTGCTACCTACAAACGCATGGGCGTTGACTTCGAAAAATTATACTACGAGTCGGACACATACCTGCTGGGTAAAGAAATTGTGATGCAGGGATTGGAGAAAGGTATATTCTTCAAAAAAGAAGACGGCTCTGTATGGGTTGATCTCACTTCAGATGGACTGGATCAGAAAGTACTGCTCCGTGCCGATGGCACTTCAGTATATATGACGCAGGACATAGGCACGGCTATACTTCGCTTCAAGGATTTTCCACGCATCTCCGGACAAGTATATACTGTGGGCAATGAGCAGGAATATCACTTCAAGGTATTGTTCCTCATATTGAGCAAGCTCGGCTATGATTGGGCCAAGCGCTGCTTCCATTTGTCGTATGGCATGGTAGACCTTCCTACCGGTAAAATGAAATCACGCGAAGGCACCGTAGTAGATGCAGACGACCTGATGCAGGAGATGCATGAAGAAGCCGAGAAGCAAACGCGCGAGCTTGGCAAACTGGAAGGCGTGAGTGAAGAAGATGCACAGAAGCTCTTTGAAATGATTGGTATGGGCGCACTCAAGTTCTTCCTGTTGAAAGTTGATCCGAAGAAAAGAATGTTGTTCGATCCGAATGAATCCATCCAGTTACAAGGCTTCACCGGACCATTTATTCAATATACACATGCTCGTATCAAAGCGATTCTGCGCAAAGCAGAGAGTTTGAATATACAAGTAAATGCGAGTGATCTGAAAGGTATAACATCGCTGGAGCCAGCCGAGCGCGAAGGTCTCAGCCTGATCAGCGCTTTCGAAAACAAACTGAAGGATGCTGCGAAAGATTACTCGCCCTCCATCCTTGCAAACTATGCATTTGAAGTAGCAAAAGCTTACAATCAGTTCTATCAGAGCATTCCGATCTTTAACGAAGAGAACCAGGCCAAACTAAAATTCAGAATCGCATTCTCGTATGCGGTAGCAAATGTCATCAAGCGTTCAATGAAGTTACTGGGTATAGAAGTACCGGAGCGGATGTAGTGGGGTTAACATTAGAAAATTGGAAGATTAAAAATCCAGGGATCTGGAACCTAATCTTTCAATCATTTCTACAAATAACTCAGCCACCCGTAGCTGTGCGTACTCTTGTAGCGATTGTACCAGCGGCAGACTGGGTATAGAAAAATGACCAGCCCGATCCAAACGGCATACGTTGCTCCCAATGAGTAACCGAATCCATACGGTATACCCCCAAAGCTATTATTACCGAAATGAAAGTCTACTTCGCCCAGCGATTTACCACTACCGATCATATAGGAGATTAGCGATAGCGTATGAAGTAAATAGAAATGTAGCACATAGTAGAAGAACGGCACACGCCCAAAAACGAGCGCAGGTTTAAGCCACGGAAAATCTTTATTATCCAGCCACCACAAAAGAATAAACACCGGTCCTAAGGTCATGAATGTATAGAGTAATGATACGGGATACTTGGTGCAGTTTATAAAACTCATCAGCGTAAATATTGTATTCTTCTGTGTGCTCCAATGATCCGGATCACCATAGCCGTTGGTGAGCCTCAACACTATAAACAACACAATAGAAGTTATTCCTACTGCCAACAGTCGCTTTCTTCGCACAGCGCCATCTACATCTTTTGTATACCACTTTCCTATACTATATCCCAGCAGCATAATGCCGAGCCACGGGAACAATGGATAGAATGCCAGCACAGCATGTTTACTATCCAGTTGAATAAACCCGGTTTGATTCAACACAGCCCATACAGCATAACCGGTATCTTCAGGCTTCAGCGGAAAGGCATCAAATACATTGTGCCCGAATATGATTGCGAGTCCCAATATACCAATAACCACTTCGGGCAAATATACCAGTGCCGACAGCACTACCATCGAAGCACCGAGTACCCAGATTACCTGAAGAATAATAAAGTCATAGTAAAGATTGAAGAGCAGGGCAAAGCGCAATACCGTTACTTCAATAAAGACAAGCCACAACCCGCGAGTTAACAGGAAGATGGCCAGTTCCTTTTTTGTTTTGCGTTGCAGCGTAATGCGAGCCGCTACACCCGAGAGCAATACAAAAGTAGGCGCACAGAAATGCGTGATCCACCGGGTAAAGAATAATACAGGACTTGTCTTGGTGAGATCGGTTGGTGCGAACAGGTTTGCATCTGCATGAAAGAAATCGCGTGTGTGATCGAGCGCCATGATGATCATGATAACGCCTCGCAGCACATCGATCGAAGTTACCCGCGGTTTTTCCGTAAGCACTCCGTTTACAGTGGTGGTAGTCATAACAGTGGGGTGTAGGAGTAACGTTTATATACGTTATCTGCAAGATACGGGTTCATCTGTAAACATCGCTCCAGCCGCGGCAATAAGTTTCCATCACATACTCCGGTGATAAATAAAAAAAGCTACCGAAGGCAGCTTTCTTCCTGACGTGAACATAGTATATCCTTACGCCACTTTCGCCAGCTCTATGTTCATGTTAAGCTTCACATCATCTCCTACTACCATACCACCAGCTTCTGTCAATGCGCTCCAGGCCAATCCGAAATCTTTACGGTTAATCTTTCCGTTCAGCTCAAAACCGGCTTTGATATTTCCCCAAGGATCTTTCACCACACCACCGAACTCAACATCCAATGTAACCGGCTTGCTTACACCACGAATGGTAAGATCGCCGGTTAATTTATAGTCACCACCGCTTTTGGTTAATTTGCCATTGAAGGTGATTGTCTTATGTTGCGCTGCAGAAAAGAAATCATCACTCTTCAGGTGACCATCGCGATCAGCCTGGTTGGTATCGATACTGTCAACGTCAATGTTCAGTGTTGTCGTAGCGTTATTGAAATCATCGCCATCGCTTACTACTTCGCCTGAGAATTTCTTGAACGATCCTGTTACTGTAGAGATTACGAGGTGCTTTACTTTGAATTGTACTTCGCTATGGGTAGGATCAATGGCCCATTTTGTTTGAGTTGCTGTTGCCATATATGTTTCTGTTTTAAGTTGATGATACAAAAGTATGCCACCAACCCTTTTCACCACGTTGAACTAGGTTAAGAAAGAATGAAATGTCTCTTGAACAAGATTAAGAAATAGCTTTGAGTTACGAGCTATTAGACCGTTATCGGTTACAGGTTATTCGTTAACAGACGCTTCCAGGTCACAGATAACATGTAACTACTTCATCATTCGTTAATCGATATTCCTTGTTCGATATTTTTATTTCCCACAGACCTCACAGAATTACACAGATCGTTATCCATTACAATTAACGTCAACAGACTCTTACGAATAACGGATAACCTGTAACAGTCTTACTTATGCTCCATCAGCTTCCTTCGTATCTTACTCAGAAACTCTGGAGTGATGCCCAGGTAGGATGCTATATATTTCAGTGGTACATATTGCTCCAGTGACGGGTACTTTTCCCGAAAGTAAAGATAGCGTTCATCGGCGGCTGCCGAATAGCTTTGAATGATGCGATGCTGATGTGTTAACAAAGCATTTTGATATAGCAGCCGGAAGTAACGTTCCAGGCGTGGCCACTTATCAAGCATATCATCAACGCTGTTTTTTGGCAACAGAATAATTTCAGTATCGGCTAATGCACGTGTGGCATAAATAGAAGGCTCTCCCTTGGTGATACTGTGCAGATCGCCCGTCCACCAGCCGGCCGTTGCAAACTGGATCACATGATCCACTGCATCTTTGTCTGTAAAGTATGTCATAAGACAGCCCGACCGCACATAGATCATATAACGACTTATCTCTCCGCTTTTTTCGGCGAAGTCTCCCTGCTTCACAAAGTGTGGCAGCAGTATAGACGTGATCGCTTTTTCTTCCTCCTCCTGGAGAGATACATGTTGTTTGATACTGTTAATGAGGGATGCTGCAACCATGTATCTGTAAAAATACACCGTTCATTGGAACTTCGGCTTATTCTTGAAAACATTCGCACATTTGTTCGTGTAAGGTAACGTACTTTTTATACTTGCAGAGATGAATGGCGATCGGAAAGTGAAAGTATCTCGCCGAGAGCTGATCTATACACGCTGCTCGCCCGGAGATGTATATGGCCTGAACGCAAAATTCAGGCTGGCGGAAGAAAACTTTAATCTTGCGTTTCCTGCTGCTATAACCCATGCTACTGTTTAATTTTGCAGCATGGACTTACAGCAATTCAGGCTACAGGCTCAGCAGCGTGATAAAGACAACAAGAAATTTCTGCAGAGTCTGAAGAAGAAGGATGCACGAAAAGTAGACGATGTATTTCACGAGCTACACGAAGAAGTATTCGAGGAGATGGATTGCCTTACTTGTGCCAACTGCTGCAAAACCACGAGTCCTATTTTTTACCAGACGGATATTGAGCGCGTGGCGAAATCGCTGCGCATGAAGCCGGGTGATTTCATTGAAAAATACCTGCGCATTGACGAAGACAAAGATTATGTACTAAAATCTTCACCTTGCCCGTTTCTCGATACCGACAACTACTGCATGGTATACGAAGATCGCCCCAAAGCCTGCCGCGAATATCCTCACACCGATCGTAAAAAAATGGTGCAGATCATGGACCTTACGCACAAGAATACACTGGTATGCCCCGCTGTATTGGAAATGGTGGAGCGTCTTAAAAAAGTTTTCTGATTTTTTTTCGTTTAGCTTCTGGTGACTTTTAAATACTTTCGGACTTTGAACCAACCCAATATCACTGGTGGTTTATGACCGGAGCAAGATATAGTCATACCATCTCATAAAAACCCAATTGTAAATTATGAAAAGGATTTTTGTATTCCTGTTTAGCCTCGCCTGTATCGCATCGGCTGAAGCTCAGCTCAGGCTTCCTTCGCTGTTTGATGATCACATGATATTACAACAGCAATCGCCTGTACCCATCTGGGGATGGTCGCATCCATCGCAGGATATTGTTATTCATGTAAGCTGGGATACTACCACCATCAAAACAAAATCGGATAACACCACGTATTGGAGCACAACGTTATATACTCCCCCAGCCGGTGGCCCTTACACAATAACAATCAAAAATTCGTGGGGAGAACAACGCATTTTGCAGGATGTGATGATCGGCGAAGTATGGCTTTGCTCCGGCCAGTCTAATATGGAGTGGTCCATGGAAGCTGCCGGAGATGGCAAGCTGGC
>NZ_DAIQRQ010000008.1:0-17429 GCF_036786105.1 Ohtaekwangia sp. | reverse complement strand
CCGGCCAGTCTAATATGGAGTGGTCCATGGAAGCTGCCGGAGATGGCAAGCTGGCCGTGGCACAAGCTAACGATCCCTCTATACGTCTTTTTCATGTAAATAAATCGGCAGCCTCTTTTCGTCAGGTACATGGCGGAGGCACCTGGAAAGTATGTACTCCGGAAAGCGTGAAATACTTTAGCGCCGTTGCCTATTTCTTTGCGAAGAAACTTCAGCAAAACCTGAATGTACCCATAGGACTCATTAACGCAAGCTGGGGCGGAACACCTGCTGAAACGTGGGTGCCTGAAGACCGTATAGCAGCCGATGCAGCCCTGCAGGCAGCCGCCGAAAAACAAGGAGACAACAGGCCGTGGTGCCCGTCCAAACCAGGCGTTGTGTTCAATGCCATGATAAACCCCATCGTTCCATTCCGTATAGCCGGCACATTGTGGTATCAGGGCGAAAGCAACACCAGTGAACCTGACACCTATAAGCAATTGATGGAAACCCTGGTAACATCGTGGCGCAAAGAATTTCTCAACGACTTTCCTTTCTACTATGTGCAGATCGCTCCCTATACCGATTACGGTGTGGATGGCGGTGTACGCATTCGCGAACAGCAGATCAAAATGCTGGAGATACCCAAGACTGGTGTGGTGGTAATTTCAGACCTCGTGGATAACGTGAAAGATATTCACCCGCAGTTCAAGAAACCTGTAGGCGAACGTTTGGCGAACTTGGCGTTATCAGATACGTATGGCAAAACCGGTATAGTATATAAGAGTCCGTTGTATAAATCCATGAAAGTGGAGAAAGGAAAAATCAGGATAACGTTTGATAATGCACCCAATGGTTTGATATCGAAAGGTGGCGAGCCTACTGAATTTCAGATCGCCGGTGAGGATAAGAAGTTCTATCCTGCCAAAGCGAAAATTGAAGGCAACACAGTGGTGGTATCTGCCAAAGAAGTAAAGAATCCTGTGGCCGTTCGCTTTGCCTGGAGTAATGCTTCCATCCCGAATTTATTCAGCAAGGAAGGACTGCCGGTGCCAAGCTTCCGCACGGATAACTAGAAAATATATAGCCTCACCTTCAGTACTTCCGAAAAGAAGTATTCAGGTGAGGCTTCAGGAAAGCGAGGCTGCAAGTACAGCCTCGCTTCTTTTTATGCCAGAGCGTTTTTCATTTAAGCTACCTGAGCAGCCAGTTTCTGCGACAAAACTGATTTCGGTACAGCGCCTACTTGTTTGTCAACAATCTGGCCGCCTTTGAATACAAGCAGAGTCGGGATGCTGCGAACACCGAAACGAGCCGTAACAGAAGGATTCTCGTCAACGTTCAGTTTGCCAATAACGGCTTTGCCATCGTAATCGCCAGCCAGCTCTTCTACAACCGGGCCAATCATTTTACAAGGACCACACCATTCAGCCCAAAAATCCACTAGTACTGGCTTATCGGAATTAATGATCTGATCGAAGTTAGCATCGGTAAGTTCTATTGCTTTTCCCATTTTAGTATGTAATTAAAAGTTTTAAGTTCTTTCTTTTATCGTATCTATCAACCAAACGCAAAGGTAATCTTATTAGTTCAAGGTTCAAGAGCCCAGCATTTCCGGTTCAAAGTTCAAGGTTCAAGGTTCAAGGTTTTAAGTTCAAGGTTAGAAGACTACTTCTACTTCCAGTTCGCCGGCTTTCTTCATCATCTTTACCATGTCGTTAACCGGGTTGACACGAAACTTGCGCGAGATCAGGTCGAGATAAATGTTCTCCTGTTCATCACGTATCTTCAGATACAGTGGTGTATTACCCGAATACTCCTGGCAAACACCTTCAATCTTTACAATCAGGTCTTTCGTTATTTCGCGTGCATTTACTTTCAACTGCACACCTTTGCTTCGCTTTACACCAATCTCGTTCAGCAAATCTATATTTCGGATCTTGAATTCTATATTCTGCTGCCCCCAGGTATTTTTTATCACCGCGCCTTCTATAAAGAGGAACCATCCCGTGTTCATAAAGTTCTTGAACTTCAGGTAGTCTTCCCCAAAGAGTGTAAAAGTATAGTTGCCGTTATAGTCTTCGAGTGTAAACTTACCGAAAGGCTTACCCGTCTTGGTAGTGCGATGCTCCACAATCGATACTATACCTCCCAGCTTCAATTCGCGGCCCAGCAATGGATCAAGCTCTGACAACTGACTGCATGAAACGGTGCAGAACTTATCGATCTCAAATTTAAAGTTATCCAGCGGGTGACCGGATATATATATACCGACCACTTCTCTTTCCAGGTTCAGCTTTTCAATCTCGCTGAAAGGCTCAACAAATTCGATCTTCGGTTTTGGCATCACTGTGCCGGAGCTGCCGCCAAATAAACTCGCTTGTGCACTTGCTTCCTCCTGCTGAGTCTTGGCTGCGTACTTAATTGCTTTCTCCAACAGGTTGATGTCTCCATCTTTCGCAAAAACATACTGCCGGCGATGTATACCCTGGAAGCAATCGAATGCTCCGGACAATGCAAGACATTCAAACGTTTTTTTATTGACGGATCGCTGGCTTACACGCTTGGCAAACTCAAATATATCTTCAAAGGGTCCGCGTGCTTCTCTCTCCTGAATGATTGCTTCTACAGCCGATTCGCCTGCACCTTTAATGGCACCCAAACCAAAGCGTATCTCTCCGGCTTTGTTCACTTCAAAGAATACACCCGATTCGTTGATGTGCGGGCCGAGCACCTTCAATCCCAGGCTTCGGCACTCTTCAATGTGGAAGGTAACGCTTTCAAGATTGTTTTGTGAGTGCGTCAATACAGCGGCCATATACTCTGCCGGATAATTAGCTTTGAGATAGGCTGTATGATATGCTACCAGTGAATAACAGGTAGAGTGCGATTTATTGAATGCATACTGCGCAAACGCTTCCCAGTCGGTCCATATCTTTTCGCATATCTCTTTTGCATGTCCGCGCTCTGCACATCCTTTGATGAATTTGTCCTTCATCTTATCAAGCACGGCCTTCTGCTTCTTACCCATCGCTTTCCGCAGCACATCGGCATCGCCTTTACTGAAGCCTGCCAGTTTCTGCGACAGCAACATTACCTGCTCCTGGTATACCGTAATACCATACGTCTCCGCGAGGAACTCTTCCATCTCCGGCAAATCGTATTTAATGGGCTCGCGACCATGTTTACGATTTACGAAGGCAGGTATATATTCCATAGGCCCCGGACGATACAGGGCGTTCATCGCGATGAGGTCTTCAAATTTATCGGGCTTTAGCTGACGCAGATATTTCTGCATCCCCAAACTTTCAAACTGGAACGTGCCTCCTGTCTCGCCTCGTTGAAATAGTTGATAGGTCTTTACATCATCCAGCGGTATATCATCTACAACAATCGTGATGCCGCGACTCTTCTTTATATTTCGTATCGCTGTATTAATGACTGATAGCGTAGTGAGCCCGAGAAAGTCCATCTTCAGAAGCCCTGCACTCTCCACCACACTGTTATCGAACTGCGTTACCAGCATGTCGGAATCTTTTGCTACCGACATCGGCACAAACTTGGTCAGGTCATCCGGTGTGATAATTACACCGCAGGCATGTGTACCCGTGCTTCGCACCGATCCTTCCAGTACCAGTGCCTGTTTCAGTACATCGGCACGCAGGTCTGATCCATTCTTTACATCCGCCAGCTCTTTTACTTCTTCAATGGCTGCATCGAGCGATGTGCCGGGCTTTTCAGGAACCATCTTCGCCAGCAGGTTCGAATCTGCCAGCGGAAGCTCCATTACACGGGCGCAGTCGCGGATGGAAGACTTCGCAGCCATGGTACCATAGGTAATGATCTGCGCTACCTGTGTCTTGCCATATTTCTCAATCACATATTTCAATACGCGATCCCGGCCTTCATCATCGAAGTCAATATCAATATCGGGGAGTGATACACGATCCGGGTTTAGGAAACGCTCAAAGAGCAGATCGTATTTGATCGGATCCACGTTGGTAATACCAATACAATAGGCTACCGCCGAACCTGCAGCCGATCCACGGCCCGGCCCCACGGATACGCCCATCTCACGCGCCTTTGAAGTAAAGTCTTGTACAATGAGGAAGTAACCCGGATAACCGGTCTTCTGTATAGTCTCTAATTCGAAGTCGAGGCGTTCACGTATCTGCTGTGTAATCTCGGTATATTTCTTTGCTGCACCTTCATAAGTGAGATAACGCAGGTATTCATCTTCCGTATTAAACTCTTTCGGTATATCGAATTTAGGAAGCAGTACATTTCGATCGAGCTTATAGCTTTCGATCTTGTCGAGTATTTCGCTTACCGTTTCAATGGCCTTAGGCAAATCGCGGAAGATGGATTTCATTTCCTCCTGCGACTTGTAATAGTATTGCGTGTTGGCCAATCCATAACGATGACCACGTCCATAACCAATGGGTGTTGATTTGAACTCCCCTTCTTTGATGCACAACAATACATCGTGGGCGTTGGCTTCTTCCTTATCGAGGTAGAACGATTCGTTGGCAGCAAAATATTTTACTCCATACTTCTCTGCAAAGCGAAGCAACACTTCGTTCACGTGATCTTCTTCGGGTATACCGTGACGGTTCAGTTCTATATAGAAATCTTCTCCAAAGAGATTATGCCACCATTTAAATGCTTCTTCTGCCTGCTTCTCGCCTACGTTCAGAATCAGGTGAGGAACTTCGCTGGCAAGGCTTCCGGTAACAGCAATCAGGTTTGTTTTATACTCTTCTACCAGTGCTTTGTCGATGCGCGGATATATACCGTACAATCCTTCAATGAAGGCATACGAACTTAACTTGGCCAGATTGTGATAGCCGTCTTTGTTCTTGGCGATCAACACCTGGTTGTAGCGTTTATCCGGATTGTCTTTGGTAAACTTCAGCTTCTTGCGTTCTTCCGCTATATAAAATTCACAACCTACAATGGGCTTCAGTTCATGATTGAGTGCCTCGCGCACAAATTTGAATGCACCATACATATTACCGAGATCGGTAAGTGCTACGGCTGGCATATTAAGCGCTTTCGCTTTCGCCACCATCGATTTTATATCGGGTGTGGCCTGTAACACGGAGTACTGAGAATGTGCATGCAGGTGAACAAAAGGTTTGTCTGTCATCACCAGCGGCTCGTCCGTCAGCGAATAGGTAACATCCTTTTTCTTTTCCTTTTTCGCAAAGTTGGCAGCATCGAGGTTCGGCTCTTCGTACTCGATAACGTCTACAGCTGTATCATCAAACGGTTTTACTACTTTTTGCTTTATCAGCCCGAAGTAGCATCGTGCTGTAGCCGCCACATCGTATGCCGCATCATGTGCATCACCAAAATCTTTTCCGAAAAGTTTTTCATGCAGCTCCACCAGGCGTGGCATCTTTAAACGCCCGCCTATACCTCCGCTCAATTGGCAAAATTCCGTTGAGGCTATACCCGTATCGATCTTGTCAAGACTGGTAAATTGTTCCGGAGCCAGACTCTTACGAATAAACTCCGCACCGATAATATTGATATCAAACTCAATGTTGTGGCCAACCAGCCGCGAAGTTTTGGAAAGATCCTGAATGAACGTGCCCAGTACCGTAAACAGGTCATGGCCTTCTGCCAGCGCACGCTTGGTAGATATACCGTGTATCTGCTCAGCCTTATACGGTATATCAAACCCTTCCGGCTTTATTATGTAATTATGGTTGGATAGCAGCTTTCCTTTGTTATCGTGCAACTGCCAGGCGATCTGTACAAGGCGTGGCCAGTTGTCGAGGTCTGTGATGGGCGCAGTTTTATTATGCGGAATACCGGTGGTTTCCGTATCAAAAATCAGATACATCAGCTAAAATCAATTAGTGGTTGTTGCATACAAAGTTACTTCATCAAGAATACTTTCCGCTATGGTGTATGTGCTGATGGATAAATTCATTCTGGAAGATTTCGTTCACCTAATCCCTAAAAATAGTTTCAAAGTCTGGAACTCGTTATCCAAAATTGGGAATTTGATTCAAAAATGATTCTAAGAATTAAAATCTTTCATCCACTACAGGGATTTCAAATAACTGTATATCAGAGCATTAATTTTCAGGCGCGATTATTGGCCACTTCCTTCTCAATACTTTATATATATGGATAGCTTGTGGAAGCACTTAACCCGTTTTGTGCGTAAAGAATGGTTCTTGTTGATAGCCGTGGTTGTTATCTCGTTAATTATTCTCTTCTTCGAATTGCTGCTATAGCATGGCAAGTAGCGCTGTATCTTCCTATTTAGAATTTCTATAAAGTACTCTTAGCTTTGGTGAAATAGCCTTTGGAAACTATTTTTCGCAAAAATTCTAGAAGGCATAATTAATATGAATTGGTTCACCACACTTCTTACGAGTTCGCTCGGTAAGAAATTCGTAATGGCGCTCACCGGATTATTTCTGATCACATTCCTGGTGGTTCACTGCACCATTAACGCGATGATTTTCTTTAACGATGGCGGTGCCACCTTTAGCTACTGGGGGCACTTTATGGGGACAAACCTCATTGTCCGGACTTTAGAGATCGGATTGATCATTGGATTTCTGCTGCACATCTATGAAGGGTTGCTCCTTTGGAAACAAAACCGCAGTGCACGTCCTGTTAAATACGCTTACGTAAAGCACCCGGAAAAAAGCAAGTGGTATAGCAGAAGCATGGGCCTGCTCGGCACGCTTATTCTGCTGTTCCTCATCATGCACACTTCGCATTTCTGGATTCCCAACCGCGCGCATCAGTTTGCAGAAGGTGAAGAGCTTCCGCTATACCAAATGATGCTGGATATATTCCAGAATCCATTGGTTGTAGTACTCTACATTATCGGATGTTTCTCACTCTTCTGGCATTTGCTTCACGGCTTTAGAAGCGCATTCCAGTCATTGGGTCTAAACCACGTAAAATACAACCAAACTATAGGCTTCATCGGCACAGCCTTTTCTATCATTGTGCCCTTCATTTTCGCAATGATGCCCGTAGCCATCTATTTCCACTGGGTCAAATAAGTATTCAATACGATTAACAGACAGAAGTTCTCAACGCATAAAGATATGGCTGCACTTGATTCTAAAATTCCAAACGGCCCCCTGGCCGAAAAATGGAGTAACTATAAAGAACATGCTAAGCTGGTAAACCCGGCTAATAAACGTAAAGTAGAAGTAATTGTAGTAGGTACAGGACTTGCCGGTGCATCTGCAGCAGCAACCCTGGCTGAGCTGGGCTATAAAGTAAAAGCTTTCTGTTTTCAGGATTCACCCAGACGCGCTCACTCCATTGCTGCACAAGGTGGTATTAACGCAGCAAAGAATTATAAAAACGATGGCGACTCTGTCTATCGTTTATTTTACGATACAATCAAAGGTGGCGACTTCCGCGCACGCGAAGCCAATGTATACCGGCTGGCAGATGTATCCAGAAATATCATTGACCAGTGCGTAGCACAAGGCGTACCGTTTGCCCGTGAGTATGGCGGCTTGCTTGACAACCGCTCTTTTGGTGGTGCGCAGGTATCGCGTACGTTCTATGCCCGCGGACAAACCGGACAGCAACTGTTACTGGGTGCGTACGGTGCGTTGGAGCGTCAGGTTGGATTAGGAAATGTTGCCATGTATAGTCGGCATGAAATGGTGGAAGTAGTAACCATCGATGGCAAAGCACGCGGTATCATTGCCCGTAACCTCATTACCGGCAAGCTGGAACGTTACTTTGGTCATGCGGTTATTCTCGCAACCGGTGGATACGGTAACGTATTCTTCCTTTCTACCAATGCGATGGGTAGCAACGTTACAGCTGCCTGGAAAGCACATAAAAAAGGTGCATACTTTGCCAACCCTTGCTATACACAAATTCACCCTACTTGTATACCGGTAACGGGCGACTATCAATCGAAGCTTACGCTGATGTCTGAATCGCTGCGTAACGATGGTCGTGTGTGGGTACCCAAAACGAGAGAAGATGCCAAAGCAATTCGCGAAGGCAAAAAGAAACCGGAAGACATTAAGGAAGAGGATCGCGACTACTACCTCGAAAGAAAATACCCTTCGTTCGGAAACCTGTGTCCGCGTGATATAGCATCGCGCGCGGCAAAGGAAGCGTGCGATGATGGCAGAGGTATTGTTCCTTCAGGCTTTGGAGTATTCCTGGATTTTGCAGACGCCATCAAGCGCCTGGGTATAGATGTAGTGAAGGCCCGCTACGGTGAATTGTTCCCGATGTATCAGAACATCACCAACGAAGATCCGCTCAAAACTCCGATGAAGATATATCCTGCGGTACACTATACCATGGGTGGTCTTTGGGTTGATTATGAGTTGATGACAACCATTAAAGGTCTGTACTGTCTGGGTGAAGCTAATTTCAGCGATCACGGTGCCAACCGACTTGGTGCTTCTGCTCTAATGCAAGGACTTGCTGACGGATACTTTGTAATTCCCTATACCATCGGTAATTACCTCTCAGGCGAGATCTTTACGAAACCGATACCAACCGATCACGCTGCGTTTGTTGAGGCAGAGAAAGAAGTACAGGCCCGCTCTGAAAAAATGATTGGCATCAAAGGAAAGAAAACTGTTGATGACCTGCACAAGCAATTGGGCAAGATCATGTGGGAGTACTGCGGCATGGCCCGCACTGCAGAAGGCTTGACAAAAGCCAGAAAGATGATCCAGGATCTGCGCAAAGAATTCTGGAGCGATGTAAACATTCCTGGTTCATTAAATGAGTTCAATCCTGAATTTGACAAAGCCGGCCGCGTAGCTGACTTTATTGAACTGGGAGAATTGATGGTGATCGATGCACTAAACAGAAATGAATCATGCGGTGGTCACTTCCGCGAAGAATACCAGGAACAAGGCGAAGCAAAACGCGATGACGCGAACTACGCTTACGTGGCTGCATGGGAACACACGTCTGTAGATTCAGATCCGGTGATGCACAAGGAGCCGCTGGTTTACGAGAATATTGAAATGCAAGTAAGAAGCTATAAATAATAGGGATCATGAAATTTAACTTAAAGGTTTGGCGCCAGAAAAACGCTAATACGCCAGGTAAGTTAGTAGACTATAGCATTGATAATGTTAATGCCGATATGTCGTTCCTGGAAATGATTGATGTATTGAACGACAACCTGGTACGAAAAGGTGAAGAGCCTATTGCGTTTGATCATGATTGCCGTGAAGGTATTTGTGGTATGTGCAGCATGTATATCAATGGCCGTGCACATGGCCCGCATCATGCCGCTACCACATGCCAGCTTTATATGCGCACATTTAACGATGGCGATACAATTTATGTAGAGCCATGGAGAGCGAAAGCTTTTCCTGTAATCAAAGATCTGGTGACTGACCGTGGCGCGTTCGACCGCATTATAGCAGCGGGTGGTTTTGTGAGCGTAAATACAGGTCAGGCACAGGATGCCAACAATCTGCCGGTAAATAAAGATGACGCAGAGAAGGCAATGGACGCAGCAGCTTGCATTGCTTGTGGTGCCTGCGTGGCCGCCTGTCCTAACTCGGCAGCCATGCTGTTTGTATCTGCTAAAATTTCACAACTGGCTCTGTTACCACAAGGCCAGCCTGAACGTGCCCGCAGAGCGCAGTCTATGGTAGCGCAGATGGACGATGAGGGTTTTGGAAACTGTACCAACATTGGAGCATGCGAAGCCGAGTGCCCGAAAGAGATCAAATTGACGAACATTGCACGCATGAACCGCGACTACTTTAGCTCATCGCTGGGTTCTCCTGAAATTGTTGCGAACGACTAAGACGATCAAAAGAAGTATTATCTCCTATAAATTAAAAAAGGCTGAGTACATCAGCCTTTTTTATTGGTATAGATTAACTACTACTCCCCTGTATAGCTATTTTCAGAGCCTCAATGCGTTCATTTTACACATCATTGAAAATTTGGAGCTTTCCGGAAATTAAAACCCTCGCCAAAACGTATTAAAATCAGACCCCGACCATTTTAAAACGATTGTTTAGATTTTTACTTTTTATAGATTTGTCGGTAACCAATTGGAAGTAGTGAGCAACGCCATCGTCATAATTCCTACCTATAAGGAACGGGAGAACATCCGCTCGATTATTGATACTGTCTTTGGCTTGCCTAAAGATTTTGATATTCTGATTGTAGATGACAATTCGCCTGATGGAACTGCCGAGATCGTAGAAGAAATGCAGGCAGCTTACAATACTACCCAAACCAGGCTTCACCTGCTGAAACGCCCCGGTAAGCTCGGGCTGGGCACAGCCTATATCACCGGTTTTAAATTCGCGCTTGAAAGAGGCTATGATTTCATCCTGGAAATGGATGCAGATTTTTCGCACGACCCGAAGGATCTTGTGCATCTATATCTCTCATGCGCAGAATTTGGCAGCGATGTTTCCATCGGTTCGCGTTATGCTACCGGTGTAAACGTAGTGAACTGGCCTATGGGGCGCGTGCTGCTCTCGTACTTCGCCAGCAGTTATGTAAGGCTCATCACCAGCATTCCGGTGCGCGATACTACCGCCGGTTTTGTTTGCTATAGCCGCAAAGTATTAGAGACGATTCCACTCCACCAGATAAAATTCGTTGGCTACGCCTTTCAGATTGAAATGAAATTCATTGCGTGGAAGTATGGCTTCATACTGAAAGAAGTGCCGATCATCTTTACCGATCGCACACGCGGTGAATCAAAAATGTCGCCCGGCATTTTTAAGGAAGCTTTCTTTGGTGTATTGCAGATGACAATCCAGAGCTGGTTCCGGAAATATATACCGGCACAATCCTGAAAATAAAAATTGGTTGACCAGTTTCCCAATCAACCAATTCAAACTCTTTCGTTTAGCGTTTAGTCTTGTAAGCCAACAAAGGTAATGGGTCCTACGTGCGACTTCACCAGTTCCAGATCCGGTTCGGTGATCTCCGCTTCGTAGCCATCCTCCTTAAGCATGTTGAGAATGTCTTCCGCAGCCTCGCGCTGTTTGTAAATGTGGTAATCCTCACGGGCAAACACCGGGTAGCGTCCCAGCTTTTGCTCGCGATCAACAAAGTTAAAGCCACATAAGTAAAGTTTGCTGTTTGCGTGCTGGATGCGGTACAATGGCATCTGCGGATATTTCTGCAGCCACTCCACTACGTCCTCACGCGTTCCTTGAACAATTTCCGTCAACTTGAAAATTCGCATAACCTCTCCCTGATTGGGTTTGTCCAACATGCGGAGATCGAAATTGTGAACATAAGCTGACAGTCCAACACATCCGCACAATACCATGAGCGGATTCTGTGCATCACCGTGCAACCGCACATCGAGGTTCTTGGCATTAAAAAACGCCTGAAGCCTGCGGTTTCGTTTCTGGATAGTTGATGTCAGGTCGGGCCTGACAGGATTCTTGAATTTTAATTGCATGACATTAAAACATTTCTGTATAAGGTGGGCTCCTTACTTTAACAAAAGTAGAAAATTATTTGAAGTTTAAACGATTATTATTGCTGATTAACATTAATCAAATCGGATCGCCTTAATCGGGCTTATTCGGGTAATCACCATCGTGGGAATCAATAGCACCACTGTAACGACCAAAAACGTAGTAAGGTTGAGCAAACCCACTATTTCCCAATGCCAACTGATGGGCACCACGTGCATGTAATAATCATGTGGATTCAATTTAACAATTTTAAACTGATACTGCAGGTAACATAAACCAAGGCCAATAGCATTGCCCAGCAGCAGGCCTTTCATGATGAGGCTGATACCCTGATAAACAAAAACAGATCGTATCAGACGATCGCCTCCACCCAACGCTTTTAACATGCCAATCATCTGCGTACGTTCCATCACCAGGATCAGCACTATCGAAATCATATTCACGCACACCACCGTTAAAATAATGCCAAGCAATATGTTTACCTGGCGGCTCAGCAGGTTCAGCCACTCAAACACCTGCTGGTAACGGTCACTCACCCGCTCTATATTCTGATCAAAATCCATTGCCTGACCAATGGCTTGCCCGGCATCATCAATGCGGTCCACATTATCGGTATAAACTTCAACGCCACCGGCAAGACTATCAGACCAATCATTGAGACGTTGGATCAGGCGAATATCTCCCATGATCACCTTGCTATCAAAATATTCCGACAGGTTGGTTTCATAGATGCCTGTTACCTTGAGCTTGCGGAAGCGTGGAGGATTTTGAAAGAAATGGATGATGATGTCGTCACCAACTTTCAGGTTGAGCTTGGTAGCAATAATCTTACTGATCACCACCTGGCGTGCATAACCGGAATCGGGGAACTGGATAAATTCACCTTCCAGTAAATTTTCTTTGAAAGACTTTACATCGAAGCTTTTGCCAACGCCTTTCATCACCACACCGAGTATATCAGTATCGGTTTTTACGAGCCCCGCTTTGTGTGAGAACTCCTGCACATGACGAACATGCGGATACCGCTCGGGATGTTGATATACATCGATATAAAAATTCATCGGCTGCTCATCCGTTGAATTGTTCATCGTAAACTTCGTAATGATCAGGTGCCCGCTGAAACTATATATTTTGTTCTTTACCGTTTCCTGAAAACCTTTCATAATCAGAAATGAAACAATAGCAGCACCTAAACCTATACCGATACTGAAAATAGCAATGCGATGAATAGTGGATGAGAAGCCCTGCTTTTGTTCAAGGCTTATTCTTTTGGATATGAAGTACGAAAGGTTCAACTCTTCTTACTAACTTTTCAGCGCCATGGCTGATGCAAATTAAAGCTTCAAAACGCCATAATCAAATAAGCGTTTGCCGTAGGCTCATATTCCGATTTCTATGAAGGTAAAAATAGCTTCTACACTCTTCTCTCTATTGGCCATGGCTCTCGCATGCAAAAGCCCGAAGACGACCTCGGCACCACCCGTGCCAGAGCCTCCTCCGGTTACACAGCAACAGCCTGCGCCCGCTGCTAAAATCGACACTCGACTTGTACTGGGGGCTGAACAACTGGATATACTTTTGCCCAAGCTTGGTACACAGCGTGTAGCCCTGGTGGTAAACCAGACTTCGGTGATTGGTAAAACGCATCTGGCCGACACACTGAAAAGCCGTGGTGTAAACCTGGTAAAAATCTTTGGCCCCGAGCACGGCTTTCGCGGAGCTGCTGCCGATGGCGAGCATGTGAAAGATGGCGTAGACACCCGAACGGGACTTCCGGTAGTTTCACTTTATGGAAAGAATTACAAAGCAACACCGGCACAATTAAGCGATGTTGACATTGTGATCTTCGATATACAAGATGTAGGCGCGCGCTTTTATACATACATCAGCACCATGCACTATATGATGGAAGCCTGCGCAGAGAACAACAAGAAAATGATTATTCTCGATCGCCCCAACCCGAATGGCTATGTGGATGGACCGATCAATCAGACACCGTTAAAGTCGTTCGTAGCCATGCATGCCATACCCATTGCGCATGGCCTTACCGTGGCAGAGCTTGCCAAAATGATAAACGGTGAAGGATGGCTTGCCAATCATGTAAAGTGTGATATCGACATTATTCCCATGAAAAACTGGAAGCATACCGATGCATACTCGCTTCCAGTCAAGCCTTCTCCCAATCTTCCCAATGACCAGGCTATACGTTTGTATCCATCCATCTGTTTGTTTGAAGGAACAGTAATCAGCCTTGGTCGCGGAACGCAGATCCCCTTCCAGGTGCTCGGCAATCCCGAATTAAAGAACATGCCGTTTCAGTTTACACCCGTCAGTATACCGGGCATGTCCGTTACACCACCACTCGAAAACAAGGTTTGTTATGGACTCGATCTGCGAAATGTACCGGTAGAAAGAAGAATCGATTTGAAATACCTTATACAACTATACAATGCGTATCCTCAGAAAGAAAAGTTTTTCCTCCCCTACTTTGATATATTGACGGGGAATACGGTGTTGAAGCAACAGATAAAAGATGGTTTAACGGAAGATGAGATTCGCGAGACCTGGAAAGCCGATTTGGACAGTTATAAACTGAAGCGAGAGAAATACCTGCTATACCCATGACGAAAGCTGAAAAAGTACAAGACATTCTCTCTATACTCGATCACTATTTTCCGAATCCTGAGGTACCGTTGCATCACAAGGATGCCTATACTCTATTGATCTCCGTATTGCTCTCCGCACAATGTACCGATGAGCGCGTAAACAAAACGACCCCGGGACTTTTCAAGCGTGCTGACAATCCCTACGACATGGTAAAGATGTCGCAGGAGGAGATTCGCGAGATTATCCGTCCTTGCGGATTATCGCCAATGAAATCGAAAGGTATATATGGGCTGTCGAAGATATTGATTGATAAATATAATGGTGAAGTGCCTGGTACATTTGAAGCGCTGGAAGAATTACCGGCAGTAGGTCATAAGACTGCCTCCGTTGTTATGACACAATGGTTTGGATTACCTGCTTTTCCGGTCGATACGCATATACATCGCCTGGCATATCGCTGGGGGCTAACCAATGGCAAAAGCGTTGAGCAAACCGAGCACGACCTGAAGCGACTCATCCCCAAAGAAAAATGGAATAAGGCACACCTTCAGATTATATACTTCGGCCGAAAGTTCTGCCCCGCCCGTGGACATGTATGGACGGATTGCCCTATCTGCTCCAAGTATATGCGAAAAGATTTGCGGGATTAAGGCAGATATACACGTTTTCAACTTATGGCAGTAACTAGATAAGATGAACCAAGGATTATATGTGATATTGTTATTGGGTTTAATCAGCTGTAAAACGCCAGTTGATAAATTACCAGACAATGAATTGAGAGGAAAATGGATAGTCAATCAAATAGTTGAGAGGGATTCGACATTAGTAAATGATACATTACCTGGCTATAATTCAGATGAGCAATTAAGTGGATCTCTTTTTTACAAATCCAAAGAATTGGGATCAACAATTGAGCTACTCGAGAATGGCACCTTGAAGACAAAGTTAGTTTTTACAAACTTTGGCACACTCACGTGGACAACTAACAAACAAATGGACTCACTCAATCTCAAACTAACAAATGTAAAAGAAGAGAGCTTGATCGCTGACGGAACGGTTAGCAATAAAGGAGAACTATTTCTTTACGAAGGGACGATTAAATTCGTGGACCACGATAACATTGATTGGATATTGTCTGATGGACGAATATTTAAACTAATGAGGAAACCACACCATAAAGATATATAAGTGTGTTGTGCATTTATATACCGGCGTAGACTAAAGTGAAACCAAAAAAAATTATCCCAAACTACCGCAAGTTTTCAACTTACACTAATTAACGCGAGCCTTCAGCTTGTCACAAGTTACGTCGTTAAACTGCGATGACCTTAGTATATTGCAGGTTCAGTGCCCTCTGTCGAATAACTCCAAACTTTATTGGCAATACAATTGTGACAGAATCTGGCTGACACTTGAAAATATAAGAGGACAAAAATCCATAATTGACGAAGTACCGGTTGAGCTATACGTTTATACTTACCGACTTGGATTTCATTTAATCAGGGAATTTAATGGTAGCCTGATTAGGAGTGGCTGTACTGCTAATGGTCCCTGCATCTATACGCTAGTTGATAAGACTACTGGGGAAAAGGTTAAAGAATTTCAACAACTCATTTGTATTGACACCGATATACAAGACGATGCAAAATACCTGTTTGATTTTGTAGTTTATGCTGACTCAAACTACAAGAACCTGGTTATTGAATTCATTGACACAAAGAAAAAACTGGTAGTGCCGTTCGATTTTCAGAAAAATGATTTAACAGCAAGAATACCAGAATTTCAGTTTAACGAAATGGAACTATACGGCAACGTGTTGACGCTTTTTTATAAAGGAACCGACAGTGAGGAGCTCAATTTTAAAATAAACTTGAACAAGTGAAAAATACAGCCGCTAACAATATATATAAATCATGCCGACAGAGTCTCAGATTAATTATTAATTTCGTCTTCTGGACACCTTAATGAGAATGTTGTGCGTAATATGGCCGGGCAAATTATTTTTTCGATATTACAATGAAACAAAAATGGTTAACGACAAAAATTGAGCACGAAGGGTTCCCTCTGTATCTAAGAAAACCTGACTATCAAAACATCTTTGTTTACCAAAGTAATCTTCCCAACATACTACGGGTGACACAAAAACTAAGAGTAGTCAAAAGTAACGGGCTTCCTGAATCGGATTACAATATGTCACTGATTGACTTTGATGGACAAATGTGTAACCTATTCAAAGAAACAAATGACGGACTTATTTTTCTCATCGAGACATTCGGTGGAGAGAGGAGCTACTATTATTTCATTTCAGATTCAGTTGATCACGATGGGCTAATTCAGGAAATAAGAAACAAGAACAAAGACATAGAATTGGAAACGCATTCATATTCCGATAACGGCTGGGGCTTTATTAAGTATTACCCAATAAAATTATACTAAAAATCAAGCACGACCACAAGTGATAATCTTTCCGATTGACGATACGATGAGCAATCAACTGGGATTTAAAAATCATTCGGTTATGGCAAAGAAGGTTTGACCAAGGAAAAAAAGAAGTATATGTTTTAATTAACTTATGACAAAATTTTTAGCGGCCGTCATTCTTTCCGCAATTGCTATCAATGTAAACGGGCAAATCAGCTTGGGAGTGAATAGTGGTATCAGTAGAACAACCCTTTCAGACGAAACATTAAACAGGGATCGTTGGAACGCCGGTATCGGATATCGGGCTGGAGGATTTTCTGAAATGAGTTTTGGTAAAGTGGGACTTCGCCTGGAAATGGATTATTCCTTTGTAACTATTAAGGGTACATTTAACGACAAGATAAACCTTCACTATATATCGGTCCCTCTGACGTTTTTCTATAAACCAGTTAACCGGTTAAAAATTCTTGTTGGTCCCGAAGTTAAATTTCTTCTGCACCAGCATGGTCCAAATTTCTCCATGAGCTATGGCGAAGAAGACTTTAAAAAAACAGACTACGGTGCACATATGGAGATTGAGTTCCTCGTAACGAAAAAATTAGGCGTCTATTTCAGAGATTATTTAGGATTCCAATACAATGGAGAAACTATGATACTTCAAACCCAAACGACTACAGGATTAAACAAGCTGAATATCTGGGGAGCTGGAGTAAGTTATTACCTGAAATAGATTAGAGCAGAACAACTCTCCTGCTCCCGCAAGTTTCAACTTGTGGGAATGGTTAATACAAGCTTTCCGCTTCTCAGGGCACAAGTTAAAAAGTTGTCTTAGCCCTAGTCGCACGTTGCGCTTGCTAGATTTGTAGCAATAAAGAGATTCGTTTTCCCGCTCCTGTTATACGCCTCCGTAAATCACCATTCGCTGCAAAAAACAAATGCCGAACGTGGTCAACGTCCGGCATTGCCTTGCGCGATCCCAAC
>NZ_DAIQRQ010000052.1:25755-39960 GCF_036786105.1 Ohtaekwangia sp. | reverse complement strand
AAAGTTCAAGGTTTAAAGTTCAATGTTTCGGATAACCTTGAACCTTAAACCTTGAACTTTAAACCTTGAACCTTAAACTTTTTACATTCTCGCTTTCCAGGGCGTTTCTTCTGCGTTCAGCTCTTGCGACATTTTACGACTGAGGATGAACAGGTAATCGGAGAGGCGGTTCATGTATTGGATTACTTCGGCCGGTACTTCTTCGTGCTGTTGCAAGGCAATGATGAGGCGCTCGCTTCTGCGGCATACGGTGCGGGCTACGTGGCAGCTCGATACGGATGGATGGCCACCCGGTAAAACGAAGAAGCGCATCGGTGGCAATTCAGCATCTAATGCATCAATCTGTTTTTCGAGAAAGACTGTATCTTCAGATGACAGCGCGGGTATTTTTACTTTGGTGTTGCCGGGCTCCGTGGCGAGTATAGAACCGATGGTAAAAAGTCTGTCCTGTATCTCTACCAGTATATCTTTTCGCTTCTGATTTACTTCCTGGTCGCGCACCATACCGATCCAAGCATTCAATTCATCCACCGTGCCGTAGGTTTCAATGCGCAGGTCTGCTTTGGAAACACGCTTGCCACCAAACAGTGCCGTTGTGCCTTTATCGCCCGTCTTGGTATATATTTTCATAGCTGAAGAAATGTTATAACAACGCCATCGGTCATTGTTGATCTCACAACATGATATACCGTGCCGTTTGTGACGGGAAAGTTAGCGATAGAAATCAGGATTGAGAAGATATAGTGAAGCAGTTGCCTAGCTTTCGGTAGCAACTTCTACAGGCTTGCTTCGGGTAACATTTTCATTCTTGCGGTCCCACTCGATCAAACCATCGCGAAGGCGAATGATGCGATGTGAGTAGTGCGCGATATCATCTTCGTGTGTTACCATGATGATGGTGTTGCCCTTATCATGGAGTTCCTGAAACAGGTTCATGATATCGTACGATGTTTTGGTATCGAGGTTACCGGTAGGTTCATCGGCCAGGATGATCGAAGGATTGTTTACCAGTGCGCGGGCAATGGCGACACGCTGCCGCTGACCACCGGAGAGCTCATTCGGTTTGTGATGGTGGCGCTCGGCCAGGCTCACACTTTCCAGCGCCGCCATGGCCATCTCTTCGCGCTCTGACCGGCTATAGCCTGCGTAGATAAGTGGCAACGCTACGTTCTCCAAAGCAGAAGCACGCGGCAGCAGATTAAAGGTTTGGAATACAAAGCCGATCTCTTTGTTGCGTACTTCGGCCAGTTCGTTCTCCGTCATCTCACTTACCAGCTGATTGTTGAGGCTGTAGGTGCCGCTGGTGGGCGAGTCGAGGCATCCCACAATGTTCATCAGCGTTGATTTTCCTGATCCTGACGGACCCATGAATGCAACATACTCACCTTTGTTGATCGAAATGGTAACATCCTGAAGCGCGTTCACAATGTTGTTGCCCATCTTATAGACCTTGGCGATGTGATGTGTCTCGATAATTTTCATACGAAGGGGGTTTATGGATGCCGGTTGTGCTGGTTTGCGCGACAATGCCCGGATATTAGTTTATGTTTTAACGGTTTAATTACAAGGATGTGTACAATTCTTGAAAAGTTTCCTTTTCAATATACCCTGAATCTGCGTTTATATTACAATTTTCTTCCCCTGAGTCCATCAGCGGCAGCTATTTTGGAAGAGCAGACGCTCCGGAAGTGATAAATGTTACGCATTCGCGGATCACTTCGTTATCTTTTAATATGCGGGTGTGGCCCAGCCCTTGTGTGCGAATAAGGCGGGCGGCAGGATATACCTGTATTAAAACCTCGGCATGTTTTATAGCTACCTCCTTGTCATCCGCATCGTGCACCAGCAACAGGTCGATGGGAGCAGGCAGGTTCCGGATAAAATACAGCGCGGTAAACTCATCGAAAGGGCGCCCGTACGTGCGTACAATAAAATCTTTGAAGAACGCTCCGGCTTTCGGAGAGCCGTGAATGGTGCGGAGGTATGTGTTGATGATTTCATCACCGATAGTCGGGCTGGCAATGTTGATCAGTTTTTTAACAGGCAAACCATGCATAGCGGAGAACAATGCAGCACCACCGCCAAACGAGTGCGCGATGATGGCTTCAGGCTCGCCTTTCAATCTATATATTTCTTTAAGCGTCAGCTCAAATTCCAGGATCGTAGTGCGCTTTCCTTCAGAATTGCCGTGAGCGGGCGCATCGAAACCTATTACGCTATAGCCTGCAGCCAGCAAGGGCTTTATGAATCTGCGGAATTGCGTGGCGCGTCCGGCCCAGCCGTGGATCACCAAAATATAGCGGTTGTGCTGGCCCCATTGATAGGCCTGTACTTTTTTATGTTCTACCGTGAAGGAAAATTTTTCACTGAATGTTTCGGCCTTCCGTTCTTTCTCGGGTGTCGGGTAACGAAGCGGAGTAAAGAACAATCGCACAAAGTAATTATAGGCTAACGAAGGCGCCAGTCGCTCGGCTTTCGGAAAAACCCAGCGAACAAACTTCAGCATAAACGGTGTCTTGTCGTTCTTCTTCATGGCTCGTAGTTAATGAAAAGTTTTCCAATTCCGATAGCCGCTTGGTTAAGCACTGGCTTCTGTTGTGAACTGAAAGGTTTGCGTGGTGAACTGAAAAGTTTTCAGGTCGTAAACGCGCTCACTGAAAGACACATGGTTGTTATAGTCTACCAGCACAACCGTAGAGCAACGCGAACCATAGTTATCCGTTTTGATGAACATGGAAGAAAGCGCCCGCTCGCGTTCAAGCGTCAGCCCGGTATTGGGAAGTTGATTGTCGGCAGCAATGCTGTCATCATACAACAGGGTAAATATCTCTTCCGGATCAATGATATTCCTGCTTAATACCGGTTTGAATTTTTCTTTACCACGAACCACCTTTGGCCACGGTGTTTCCAGCAGGTGATTGCTGAGGCCGTAAAAACCCGGTTGTATTTTATCAATGCCTTCTTTATAGTTTGAATAATACCACAGCTCATCTATAGTGCCTGCCAACAGGTTGAAGCCATTATATTGTTTACCGGTTTCCTCAATACGATGGAGGTATATATCGGGTGTTTCGGATGATAGCAGATAATCCGTTATCAACTGGCCGCGCGAAGGTGCATGGGGATTTATATTCTGTGGATCGCGGTAGTTGGTGAGCATGCTGATCTTGCCCGAGCGCGTCATGGCCATCCATGTGCCGCAGGCTTCCAGGTCGCGACCTCCTAAAATTTCCGGATGATCTTCCCAATAAGATGCAGCCGCTGTTTTGCGATTATAAAATTCATCGCGATTGGCGGCTACAATAAGCTTGTATGCAGGATGCTGCCGAAGGGAAAAGAAGATCAGGCACATGGTGAAATTTTCGCGTCAAGTTATACTTTTTTGCCACACAAGATCGGGCATGTTTCGAAAAGAAAAAGGAGCTGCTGTGAACAACTCCTGCTATATCCTGATCGGTGATTGCTATTTCAATTTGAGGCGGTAATTACTGCTTCGCCATATTTTTATAATCTTGCCAGCTTTGTCGCGCTCGAAAGTTATCTCTTCGCCCAGCGCACCATCATCGCGCACGCGCCTGAAGGTATCGTCTTTTACACGGCTGGCCAGCACCATGTTTTTAGGATTATCGTTCGGCATATAGAGCAGCGCCAGTTTATCGCCCCAGGTAGATACAATCATTTCGCCACCCCACGGTTTAAAACCATAGAGCCCGCAATATTGCTCAAGATCATTTTCTTTCTTCTCATCAATCTTATCGTCGGTTGCTTTGGCAACAATGGATCGCATGGCTTCAAAGTATTTATTCGGATCCGTGCCAATGGCATTGATCATAACAATAAATGCCAGTTTATCTTTTGGATTGATCTGAAGCAGCGTTTGATACCCGGGGCAAAATCCTCCATGACTCACAAATGTTTTTCCTTCCACTTGTGCCACCGTAAAACCGAGTCCCCACGAAGTGCGCCAGTTTTGGTCCATATACTGCACGTTGTGCATCTCACGCAGCGTAGAAGCTTTCAGAATCTCCGTGCCACCTTTTTCCAATAAGCGAAACTGCCATGAAGCAAAACGCGCCAGGTCTTCCACAGTAGAGGTATAGCCGGCGGCCGGTGTTATACCTTTCGTATCGAACTTGTCGAGCATTCTGCGTTCACCCTTGCGGCTTGCATCACTATAACCGGTAGCCATCCGTCCATGCCACAGCTCTTGTGGAAAATACGTTCGTGTATCAGCGAGGCGCAGCGGCTTGAGTATATTATCATTGATATATTGTTCGTACGATACACCTGATACCTGCTCTACTATATATCCCAGCAACGACATGCCCAGGTTGCTATACTGAAGGTAGGTAGAAGTAGGATAGATCGCTTTCTGATCGCCAAGCTTTGCGATCACTTGTTCTTTCGAAGGAAAGTTGGAATCACTCCAATAGGGAAAATCAGATTCACGCGGCAACCCGGAAGAATGCGTGAGCAACATGCGCACGGTGATTGGCCCGCTATCCGGCAACTGTTTTATATTGAACCATGGCAGCAGCGCAGAAACTTCATCATCTAAGCGAAGTTTACCGGCATCGCGCAATTGCATGATGGCAACAGAAGTAAACAACTTGGAAATGGAACAGATGCTATAGATCGTGTTGGGTTGGGCGGGTATATTTTTAGCAATGTCGGCTTTGCCATAACCATGGCTCCAAATCAACTGTTGATCTTTGACTACACCAACCGAAATGCCCGGAAGATTATCAAACTCCGTCTGGGCTTTGAACCATTCATCTAATAACGTAAAAGCATCAGCATAAACAGATGGTTTACTCTGGCCAAAGGTTATACCTGTACTGAATGCCAGCAGGCACAATATTCTCTTCAACATAGGTTTCAGGTTGCAGTGGCTAAATATAAAACGATTGGCGGAAAGTGCGGAATTGTTTTGGGGATGAGAGGTAGTATGCGTGCACTGCTGGAATTAAGCAGCTTTAAAAAAGCTCGAGCTGTTCCGGCAGCAATGTAAACGACCGGCGATGATACGGAGTGATGCCGAGTTGTTTTATACCATTGCGATGTTCTTCAGTAGGATAGCCTACGTTGGTTTCCCATCCATAGCCGGGATATTGCGTTGCCAGGTTTTGCATCAGCTCATCACGATAAGTCTTTGCCAGCACCGATGCTGCTGCAATGGAAAGATATGTTGCATCACCTTTAATCACACACTCATGGCGAATGTCGCGATAGGGTTTAAAGCGATTGCCATCGATCAATAACAACTGCGGGGTCTCCGGCAATTTGTCTAATGCCAGGTGCATAGCTTTGAATGAAGCATTCAGAATGTTAATCTCGTCGATCTCTTCATGGCTTACTTCAGCCACTGCCCACGATATAGCTACTTTCTGAATCTCGTAACGCAGCTCTTCACGATCGTCTTTCTTCAGTTGCTTGGAATCGTTAAGCAACTTATGCCTGTATTTTTTGGGAAGCACAACGGCAGCTGCCACCACAGGCCCCGCCAAACAACCACGCCCCGCTTCATCGCAGCCGGCTTCAGTCAGGTCTTTCGTAAAAGAAGATCGTAACATTCCTGGGGTTGTTATCCGTTAGTAGTTATCCGTTAGCAGTTAATCGTTATCCGTTATCTGTTACAGGTTAATCGTTAATGGTACACGTGGTACTGGATACTATTAACATGTAACAGATAACGGATAACGGTTAACAGTTTGCAAACTTAAAATAGATTTGATCTGATACAAAAAAGAAATCAATAGCTTTGAAGCTTGCACGTTGGCAGTACTGGCTGCGCACAAACAGAACGCAGGTAAATGGAGAATTAAACCCTCGAATTGAAATATGAATCAGAAAGAAATCAAAAATCCGTGGACTACATTATCGGGTGAACAAAAATATGACAACCGCTGGATTGGCGTTACCGAATACCAGGTGTTGAACCCGGCCGGAGGAAAAGGGATTTATGGAAAGGTTCATTTTAAAAACAAAGCGATAGGCGTTATTCCGGTAGATGCCGATGGAAATACATGGCTGGTAGGGCAGTTTCGTTACGCGCTAAATGAGTTTCATTGGGAAATTCCTGAAGGTGGTGCGCCACTCACAGAAGATCCGCTGGACGCAGCCAAACGTGAATTGCAGGAAGAGACCGGTATTGTAGCAAAGCAGTGGAAGAAGATCGCGCGACTGCACACTTCAAATTCTGTAACGGACGAAGAGGGATTTATATTTCTTGCTGAAGATCTTGAACATGGTGCCAGCAATCTCGAAGAAACAGAAGCGGATATGAAAGTGTGGAAACTTCCCCTGAAAGAAGCTGTAGACATGGTGATGCGTGGCGAGATAACCGATAGTATGAGTGTTATCGGGTTGCTGACGCTCGCGCGGCTTAAAGGGATATGATGCTGCGCTAAGTATAGCCGCATCACGAGAAATCTTTTTTATTTCATTTAAACTATATATCCCGTGCAAACGGGATTGTAATACTTTTTGTCTATGACCATCCGGCAGCATATTAAGGAAAATTTTCACCTCGCATACCCGGTTATGCTCAGCAACCTCGGCCACGTACTGATGGGCGTTACCGACACCGTAATGGTAGGGCATCTTAATGCCGAGTCGCTGGCAGCCGTTGGACTTGCCTTGGTGGTGTTCAATGTATTTATGTTGTTTGGTATAGGCGTATCGTTTGCTATTACGCCATTGGTAGCCGCTGCCGATGGACAGAAGAACGACCGTGATGTGATTGAAACATTGCGCCACGGCTTGGTGATTAATGTTGTAAATGCCATTATACTCATTGGTGTTGTGGAAGTGGGCAAACAACTGCTATACCACATCAACCAACCGGTGGAGGTAGTGGAGCGTGCTATACCTTTTCTGAGTATCGTTACCTTTTCGCTGGTGCCGATGATGATCTTTCAAAGCTTCAAACAATTTGCTGAAGGACTTTCTAATACCCGTGTGGCACTGGTGGTAATGGTCGGGGCAAACATTCTGAACATAATCTTCAACTATGCATTTATATACGGCCATCTCGGTTTCCCCACTATGGGCCTTATCGGTGCTGCGTGGGCTACGTTCACTTCACGCGTGCTCATGGCCGTGGGTATAGCGGTGTATATATACTTCATACCTTCGTTCCGCAGATTTCGCGCAGGCTTCCGGTTCGGCAATTATTCCCGAAAGCTTTTCTCCAGGATGCTGCACCTGGGCGTACCCAGTGGCGTGCAGTTTATTTTTGAAGCCGCAGCCTTCGACTTTTCATTAGTGATGATGGGATGGCTCGGTACCAAAACACAGGCAGCGCACCAGATCGCGATCAATCTCGCTACACTAAGCTATATGACTACAGCCGGCCTTGCTGCAGCGGCTACCATTCGTGTAGGATATTTTCTGGGAAGTCGGGATTTCAGGAATATGCGCCTGGCGGTATATACCTTGTTGGGTATGGCCATGCTGCTGATGAGTGTTGCTGCTATTGTATTTATAGTTGGTAATTGGTGGCTGCCATCACTATATGTAACAGATCCGGCTGTTATACCGATTGCTGCATCGCTGCTGATTGTTGCTGCTATATTTCAGTTGTCGGATGGAACACAGGTAGTGTGCGCTTCTGCCCTGCGTGGATTGCAGGATGTTAAGATACCTTCATTCTTTATCTTCGTTTCGTATTGGGTCATCGGACTGCCGCTTGGTTACTGGCTTGCTTTCAAAGCCAACTACGGTGCTATAGGTATATGGATGGGATTGTTGATTGGCCTCACGCTCACGGCCACCGCGATGTTCATTCGCATGAAATGGTCCATGAATCGCGCGGAAGCGTTCGCTATTTAATCCGTTGTATCAGAATGTTATTTCTCAGAAATCACAGATAGAATTTGGTTTTTATTCTGTGTCGATCTGTGAGTTCTGTGGGAGATATTTTTGCATTTCATCGTGTAAATCCGTGAACCCTGTGGGAAATAATTTTACATTTTAATCTATATTTCCCGCTCGAATTACTACCCATGATTGAAGCCAAACCTGTTCGCGCCTCGCAGACAACGATTACGGAACTGATGATCCCCTCATACGCCAACTTTGGCGGTAAAATACACGGGGGAATTTTACTCTCGCTGATGGATAAAGTAGCCTATGCCTGCGCCAGTAAACATGCCGGCTCCTACTGCGTTACCGTGTCAGTCGACAAAGTAGAATTTCTTCAGCCCGTAGAAGTAGGAGAGCTTGTATCGCTGCATGCCTCCGTAAACTATGTCGGTAATTCTTCGCTCATCGTAGGTATACGTGTAGAGGCTCAGAACGTAAAACTCGGCAGCGTTACGCATACCAACTCATCGTACTTTACCATGGTAGCCAAAGGCGATGACGATAAACCAACTACGGTTCCTAAACTAATCCTCGAAAGCGAAGAGCAGGTAAGACGTTTCATCGAAGCCATAAAAATGAAAGAGCTGAAACGACAGATGCGCGAAGCGCACGATGACGCCAAATCAAAGATCGAAGTGCAGGCAGCGGCCACCATCCTGAAAAACGAACGCTGCATTATTGCATTGGACTGATATAGTTAATTGTCAGTCGAAAGTTCCACCCTTAATTATGTATTGTGTTGGGCGGCTGGCCTTTTGTCCCCGTTTCTTATTTTGAAATGAAACCACAAATCAGACCACCCATTAGTCCAAGCCCTAAAATTGGTCCATATTGTTTTGTAACAATTGCGTCTGGCAAACTTAATATCAGCCCAACGAGTCCGCCTTTTGCCCAACCTGGAATTGGTAAGTCCATGTTGAAGATGATAAACCCGATTGCAAACCTGCTAATAAATGAAGCTGTCATTGCTCTCGTTTTGCTTTCAAATGTCATAAAGAACATAGGGATGATTGAAACAACTCCGAAGATTGTTCCTGCAATTAGTCCCTTAACTATGTTTGCCATTAGTTTATTTTTTTAGTTGAAAACTTCCTTTAACCAATTTAATAATTCTCTAGACCTCTTTGTCATTCGTCAACTTAAATTGTATGATGAAACCGATTTGTTGAAGCTTGCTCAACTTTGGTCACACGTCTACTTGTAAGTTGGTAAGATACCATTGCTGCTAACGTTCGTGTATGTGCAGTTTAAATAATTAATCAAATTTAAATTGCACCTACACATTGCTTGGGCATTTCATATCTCCACTCTCACTAGATCAACGTTTTCCTTTTTGTTATCCCGTTGTCCTGCGGACTCGTCCCATTTGATGTAAAGATCATCATTCACAAATTTTATTGAGTCAATACAGTACCCAAGAAATGCTGACTCGCAAGTTATCCTGGCCTTTATCTCTTGTTTCTCTCCGGTCGCCCAATTTTCAATTGTCAACTTATCATAGTCTTCACCATCGAGATAAACGACCAGACTTCGCTCTAGATTTTTTTCAAAGTCATACATTGTTTCAAAAACGGAGTCCCTTGAATTCAATGGCAATATGATTGTCCCCCAACAAGGTGAACCGCAACCGTAACCAAGTCCGATGTATTTAGATGTCGTCCAGCGAATAGTTGGTATCCAGTGGGGCGCTGCGTCACAATCAAAACTGTGGTTCAATGTCCGTGTGAAATCTTTGCTTCCCCATTTAATTTTTATGCGTCCATTCTCCTTAATATACTTTAAATAGTCACCAGTAGATAGAGTGGAGTCAGCCCCATCAAGCCAGGCATTGCAGTTGTCCTTTTCTATCTTATTGTCAACTTGGTCGACTATTTCTGAAATTGCGCGCGAAGAATCTGCTGGCTCAGTCTGTTGACCTTGCTTTTCAACACAGGAGAATGTTAAAAATGTTAATCCGATTAATATGAAAGTCTTCATTTCGAAATCGCGCCTAACGGCGTTTGCCTTTTCGCAACTTAAAAATAGAATAATAAAGGCAGATGATTTATCTCTTGTGCACCTGCTAACGCCAACACCCAATACTTTCCCAAGTGATTTGAATTTTTCTGTTCGTCTGTCCACAGACCGAAATTGGTTACAGCTATAGGTTAAGGGTTAATTCGTTATCCGGTGAGCCAATGAAAAATGGGTGATTTAAACTATCTTTGGTAAAAGATCCGTTTACGGAAAAGTAATTTGCTGCACAAGTGAAAATATTGAGAGTTATTCATACCTCCTATGGGTTGCTGGTGTTTGCGATTCTGTTTCTCCTGCTGTTTCCGTTTCTGCTTATCCCCATCGTGTTTCCAAAGCACTTTAAACTGGTTGGTATACTGAACCGCTGGTGGGCGCGGCTGCTGCTGTTTTTTGTGTTCATCCCATTCCATGTGGAGTATCGCAGAAAGCTGGATAAGAAGAAGCAGTATATCTTTTGCGCCAATCACTTTTCATACATGGATATCCCCACCGCAGGCCTTAACCATCACAATACGGTTTTTGTGGGCAAGAACGAAATTGAAAAAATACCGCTGTTCGGATATATGTATAGCAGGCTTCACATCACGGTAGATCGCAGCAAGCTGAAAAGCCGCTATACATCGCTAAAGCGCTCCCTGGAGGCGATCGAAGAGGGGAAAAGCCTGGCTATCTTTCCCGAAGGAGGCATTGTAACGGAAAAAGAGCCCGTGATGGGCCGTTTTAAAGACGGTGCCTTTCGGGTGGCTATCGACAAACAAATTGCCATTGTGCCTGTAACCATTCCATATAATTGGATAATTTTGCCGGCTGATCAGTTCCTGCTTCGCTGGCATCCGCTGAAAGTCATCTTTCATGAGCCGATAGAAACAACCGGTCTTACGCTGGACGATGTGGATGCTTTGAAGGACAAAGTTTTTCGCACCATCGATGAGGAATTGAAACGACACATTGCAACACGGTATACACCAACGAATATTGTAAATAATGAATATAGATCGCGCACTGCTGGATAAGATCGCCCACCTCTCACGCCTGGAGTTCGATGAGAAGGATGCCGATAAAATGATGAAAGACATGACGGCTATTGTAGACTGGGTAGAGAAACTGAAAGAAGTAAATACCGATGGTGTGGAGCCCCTCACTACCATGAGCCACGAAATAAACGTGCTGCGCGAAGACGAAGTAAAAGAGCACCTCAGCCATGAACGTGCACTGCGCAACGCACCTAAAAAAGATTCTGATTACTTCCGCGTACCAAAAGTATTAGAGTGATCGTTCTCACCGGAGAAGCAAACCCGGAAGGTTTTCACAATCTTCCGGGTTTGTTTTTTTAAACTTGTGCTATAAATTCTATTCTGATTCGGTTATATGCAATCACTTTTTTTCTGGAAAAACTGGCTGAAAGATTATCGCTGGACTGGCTACGCTGCAGCCACTCTCTTCTTCTTCGCCTTGCTGTTCCTGTGGTTCTCATACTTTCAAGGTGTAGACGGTGTTATTCACTGGGATACGATACAGGAACAAAAAACGATCGAAACCACGGTGCATAGTTTCCGCCTCGGACCGTTTCACCTCAATATACCCGCCGAGAGTTATGCTATTACCGAATACTTCAATGGAAGCCCGGTAGTGCCCAATACAACGGCCTCCTATATTTTCCTGTTCGTACTCGTAGCCAGTGCTGTAGTGTTGCTCACGGTAATCACAACACTGGAAAAATTCTGGTACCTCGCCAGTATGGCACTGTTTATACTTTTTATTGTAGGCATGCGCCTGGAGGTGTTGGGTATAGCAGGGCAGTTCAACCGTATACCCGTGGTGGCTGCGCTGGTGCTATACGTGGTGCCTGCATTTTATTTTAACCGCTTTCGCACGTCTACATCTTTTGTAACGCGACTGGTTGTATTTATAGCGATTACCGTGGTGCTGGCGTTGGTAGTAACGTTCCTGTCGGAAGTGGCGCTGCCCATGTATCATCTTACCCTTACGGGATATACTCCCGGACTTATCCTTTCGGTGATATTTATTATGATGATTGCCCACGAAGTATTGGCGGCATTCATTCGCGTCATCAGCCAGGGATCGTCCAGGAGTTTGCGGCATCTTTCCATCATCAGCGTTATCTACATGGTGAACATTATCATTACCGCGCTGCACGAGATGGGAGCCATTCACTGGAATTTTATTTACATCAATATATACCTGCTGCTCACGCTCTCGGCTGTGCTGGGTATCTGGGGCTACCGCGACAGGGAAGCGATCTATGGAAATATACTTTCTTTCTATCCGTTTGGTGCTTATCTCTATTTAGCGCTTGGGGCGATCTGTTTTGCTACTACCGGTCAATTGCTGGGTAACGCCAACGATCCGGCACTCAAAATCATCCGCGATGTTACCATCTTTAGTCATGCGGGCTTCGGCATCATCTTCCTTACCTATATATTTTCCAACTTTGTAGTGATGCTGGCGCAGAATATGCCTATTTATAAAGTACTGTACAAGCCTAACCGCATGCCGTACTTCACCTATCGGTTTGCCGGCCTCATTGCTGTGCTGGCATTTCTCTTTGTATCCGATTGGAAAGAATATGTATACAACGGCATGGCCGGGTTCTACAACAGTGCCGGTGACCTATACTCACTGCAGGGTAATGAAGTATATACCGAATCGTTTTATGACCAGGGACGAAGCAACGGATTCAGCAATCATCGCTCGAACTATGCATTGGGTGTGATCCGCGGCTCACGCTTCAATTTTGAAGCAGCCCACGATGCTTATCATTCCGCTAACTTCAGGCACCCTTCCGAGTACTCACTGGCGAATGATGCCAACCTGTTTGTATGGGAGAATGATATATTCCATGCCATCGATGCTTATAAAAAAGCCCATGAGATTATGCCGGAGTCGGGTGCTCTTGTTAATAACCTTGG
The DNA here is from genome assembly GCF_036786105.1 of Ohtaekwangia sp. NCBI lineage: Bacteria > Pseudomonadati > Bacteroidota > Cytophagia > Cytophagales > Fulvivirgaceae > Ohtaekwangia > Ohtaekwangia sp. The sequence goes on along the minus strand of NZ_DAIQRQ010000052.1, from coordinate 27,148 downwards.
GCTCGCGTATGCAAAAGTGCATAACCTCGATTCGGCACTGGTATATTTAGGCGCTGCCCGCGATCATGCCGCCTCCAAAGATGCAGCAGAAGCCAATTTCTTTGCTATGGCAGCATCAGAGCTTATACCGCTGCAGACCGATTCTATACTCGGTGTTTTCAACACAACGTCACACGCTACGGTTGCCAATGCGCTGGCGTTGTCTACGCTGTATAGCCAGCCCGTAAATGTTAAAGTTGATCCGCTGGCCGTGCCGAAGCTTAATCTGCAAACCGCTACGTTGCTGAACAACTATATCATTAAAAATGCAAAGACGCTCGATACAACATTCACATCACGTGCCTATGCCATAGCTTCCGATTCGCTGAACAGCGATTTCAGCATTGCCTTGAAAGTAGCGCTGGCCAATGCTTTTTATCACCAGGGAAATGTGGCGCGAGCCCTCAGCATTATGGCCGAGCAGATTTATGTAGGCCAGGCATACCAGGGAAAGTATAACTATATCATGGGCTTGTGGGCGCTGGAACAGGGTAATCCGGAACGCGCCTCCGAGTATTTTACTTTTGCCGACACCTACGACTATAAGGATGCAAAATTCTACAACGCTATAGCACTTACCGAAGCTGCCCGTATACCCGAAGCGTTTATAGCCTGGGATACCGTGGCCCGCAGCGAAGATGAGAGCGAACGGCAAATCGCTTCAACCCTGAAGAAGATATTGATTATACCGGCAGCAGAGGCGATGAACCTGAGCGATGGTGAGAAATACCAGTTTTGCCGCTATCGCATTGGTCTGGGTGATTCAGTGTTGTTCAATCGCATCGTCAATACATTCAGCAATGCCAACTATAAAGCACAGGCTATGCTCGATCTGAGTCGCAGGTATTATGACCTGGAGCTTTATGAACCTGCCATCCGTCTTTTCAATCGTATAGCTGGGCTTGAGCTAACTGACAAGGCTTTATATGAAGACGTGCGGCACACCGAGTTGCGCATGCTGGCTTCGCGTAAGGAGATACGATCGCTCGCTACGCAGATCAATAAGAATATAACCTTCGATGCTTCACGCACACTGGAGAAAATGCTGTACACCGCGCTGATCAACGAATCGAGTGGTGATACGGTAAGTGCGAAGAAGCTATACCACGTGATAGGGACCTACAATCCATATTTTGAAGAAGGTATACTGGCGGCATCAGCATTCTTTATAGCGCACGAACCGCGCGGCATGAAGGGCTATACCATTCTTTCGGAAGCCATCCAGGTAAATTCCAACTCGTATAGATTGCTAAAGGCTTATGCAGCAGAAGCGGCACGTCTGGGCTTTGACGATTACGCAGCCAGCGCGCTGGAACGATTGAAAAGATTCAGGATTTAAAGTTTAATGTTCAAA
>NZ_DAIQRQ010000052.1:0-25655 GCF_036786105.1 Ohtaekwangia sp. | reverse complement strand
TGCTTAAACGGATGCGATGCCGTGCGCTTGGCGGTGTGGCTGTGGAGATTGTTGCCTTTCGTTTTCCTGGCGGCTTTACTGCTCTTCTTTCCTTTGGCTCCTTTTTTAGCCTTCGCCGCTTTCTCTTCCTTCGCTTTGTCTTTCGCTTCTTTTGCCCACAGCTTGATGTTCTCGCGGATTACTTTCCAGTAATCTTTGCCGTAGTCTACCAGTATTTCCGATCCGGCCGGTATATCCTGTATGGAGACGATGAAGGCACGAACATCTTCTGTTTCGTAATCGCAGTTGTTCTTGAGGCCTTTTACTTTTGTAAGCCCGTTCGCATCGTTCGCGTAACGTGCCAGCGCTTTAGGTCTTGGCAACGCGTTGATCACGTGCGAGCGCTTTACATAAAAGATATAGCCGTTGCGGCCGTCTTCATCCTTTACATCTTTCCAGGTAGAGATTACGCCCTTGTATTCAATAATGCGTTCGCCTTTGGGTATAAATTTCTTGGTAAATAAACCTTTGCCAGCGTTTGGTATCGTTGACTTTTTAACGAAGAGCTGTTTTTCGAGTAGTGCCATTAAATTCTGTGAGTAAAAAAGTGCGTGAAGATAAAATAAATAGCATTCCAAAAAAATGATCTGGAACACCAGTGGCCGGGTAGGGTATGTTTTAATAGATAGAAGAAGGGAAGCGTCAGGTGTATACCGCAAAAAATTATGCCACCGGGCTGCATCACTTTACCAGTAAGGTTAAATAAAAAGGCCTGCCGTTCATTATGAACAACAGGCCACAACCAGATTACATTGGCAAACCTGAACGTTTCTGTTTGCCCCGGATATTCTTCAGTCCGTTCAGGTTATTTTGTTAAAAGACCATCTACTGTAACCGCTACGTAATACAATCCTCCAATAGTAGGACCGGCTGCGTATTGGATATAGCGTTGGTTTAAGATGTTGGTACCACCAAGTTTTACAGTAGACTTCAGCGATGGCACGCGATAGCTCACCTGCGCATCAATAGTGCTATAGGCTGGAATAGTGCCGTTGGCAAGCGGGCTTTCCCAGAGGAACGACTCCTGCCACTTCCACACAATGTTAAAGCCCAGGTTCGTGATCACTTCACGGTTACCGAACGATATATTCGTAGACCAGTTTGGAGTATTAAATCCTGTAACAAATACATCTTTTTCTTTATTCTTGGAGATGTTGTTATAGTTTACAATGGCACCAATGGTAAATTTCTGATAGAAGTTATAGGTTATGCCCAATGAAGAACCGTAGTTTTTATACTTCTGCCGGGCGTTGGTATATACACGGTAGCGCATCTGGCGGGGAGTTCTGTTGGCGGCCAGCATGGAGATAACAGCATCGTCTGTGCCTACCTGTACTTGTTTGTTAGGGTCAGGATATTTACCGGTAGCATCTGCCAGGTATGGCACGGCTACTTCTACCTGCCCGAGGAAACCATCGTATACATTGGTATAGGCATCTACGTCTACTACCAGTGTGTTGTTGAAGAGCACGCTCTTATAGCCCACCTCAAATGAATTGATGCGCTCCGGACGTGTAGGCGATAAATTGGTAGCCTCCAGCAGACCTCTGTTCTTTAACGCAGCATTGTTCGCTGACATGCCATTCTTTACATCGGTATTTACAGCAGCATTGAATGTGTTGATCGATGCCAGTGTATAGGAATTATCGAGGTAGTTAAGACCATCATTGATATAGGACAGACCGCCTACGCGTCTGATGTTACCGTTGTTTACGAATGAAAGTGCTTCAAAAAGTGAAGGGAAACGGAATCCGTTCTGGAACGATGCGCGGAAGTTATGCTTCTCGGCTACCGTATATACCGCAGCAATACGCGGGTTTATCTTCGGGCTAAACTCCAGGTTGTGGTCGAAACGAACTGATCCAAACACCTTTAGTTTCTCCTGGAAGAATGTTTTTGTTGCCTGTGTAAAGAAACCATACTTGGTATAGTATACATAGTTACCAAAGCTCCCGTCATCCAGCGGCTGGTTGCGTTCTGCTACCGGGCGTGAGAAGTCTACAAAGTTATTTCCATCCGGAATGATCTGGTATATACGAAGGTCTGCACCTACCAGCAGGTCGAATATCTTTACTTTCTTGGAAAGGTCCCACTGTGCATCGGTGTGGTACATGCGGCTCATCTGGTGCAGCTTGGCACCACCGGACGATGTACCCGTTGGCACCGCGCTGATGTGATCCCAGTTGTTAATGCTTTTGATCACGTTCTTCATAGAATCAAAGCGATACGTGCCCGGCTCATAGCGGCCCTGATCGGCAGCAGCACGTGCCAGTCGCATAGCTTCAGCAAGATCAACACCGGAGTTCAATTCACTTTGCAGTGTAGATTTGAATTTATCGCGCCATGCGTTGTTGGAGAGATGCGAAAGATCAAGGTTATCGGCCAGTGGTTTCAGGTTATATGAGTTACCTGTATTTTCAAGCGATACATACGAACGTATAAAGTAGTTGGAGCCTTTCAATTCCAGCTTGTGGTTCTGTACTACCGTACCATTCAATTGTATTTTATTTCCCCGCTGAAACAATCCATCCAGCGTACCATAGCGATAGGAGTAAGAGAGCTCGGCATTGGAACCGATTTTGTAATGTAAGGAAGCATCTAATTTAAAGTTCTCTACCTTGCCGGGAACAAGGTCTTTCTCCCAATAGCCGGTTCTTCTTACAATAAAGGATTGGTTAGCTACACCGTTGTACGTGATACCGCTTACCGTTACGGCATTGCTTCCGCTGTCGTCACCATATTTATTCCAGGCATCGTAGGCAGGATGATCTGCTACATTCAATTCAGGATAGGAAGGGTTGCCCGTACCCGGAGTCTGGTTCGGGTTTTGGTCAGTAGCCGTATTACCTCTCCAGTCGGTAGCGCGCAGATAACTTGCATTTACCTTGAAGGCAAATTTATCACGAAATGATTTCGCATAGCGTATAGCACTTTCATTCAATAAGCTTGGATTATAATCTATACCATCTACATGGTTAACACCTGTTTTTTGGTATAAGCTTAGTCCCTGATATGAGAAAGGACTCTTGGTAGTGAGGTTCGCCATACCGTTGATGGCGTTCATTCCATACAATGCAGAAGCAGCACCCGGTGTGATCTCCACGCTTTCTATATCAAGCTCCGTGGGACCAATTGCATTTCCCAGTGGCACGCCCAAGGTAGCGGCTTGCATATCTACACCATCCACCAGCTGCATAAAGCGAAAGTTGTTCGGTATATTAAAACCACGGGTGTTCGGTACTTTAAAAGTTATACTGGAAGTAGTCATCTGCACACCTTTCACGTTTTCCAGGGCATCGTAAAAGCTTGGCGCAGGCGTTTCCTTGATGGCGCGCAGATCAAGTTTCTCGATGGCTACCGGAGATTTGAGTTGTGATTCTTCCACACGCGAAGCGGTAATTACCACTTCTTCGCCCAACAAGGCGCTGGGGTTAAGTTGTACACTGATCGGCTGATCAACCGAAGTAACTGCGATCTCTTCTGTTCTATAGCCTACAAACGATGCTACGAGCGTTACCGGCAACTGCTTTACAGAAATAGAGAAGTTTCCGTTTCCATCGGTTACTGTGCCCAGTATAGTTCCTTTTACGGCGATGTTTACCCCCGGAAGAGGTTCCTGCGTTTCACCATCCGATATTTTTCCGCTGATGGAATTCTGCGAATACGCTGTAAAACCAATGAAAAAGAACAATAATAACAAGAGGAATTGGTGGTAATGACTCTTCATAGCGTGGGATATAATAAGTCTATAGTTTTAGTAGATTTTTGACAAAAGTAGAACTATTCCCTATTAAGTCAATAGAGTTAAGGTATTTTATTGGAAAAAGAACTCCTAACCGGTATTAGCCTAACAACTATCAGGTATAATGTTCAAGGTTCAAAGTTTAAGGTTCAAAGTTTATCCCTACGCCAACCCTGAACCTTGAACCTTAAACATTGAACTTTGAACATTGAACTTTCAAGCTCGCACTTAAAAAACAGTGTTTGCAATCGCCTTCTGTTCCGTGAGTGTTTTGCTTTCCAGCTCCAGGAAGCCAAGCGCATGGTTGTAACGCTGGCCTTTGGTAAGCACCCAGTTCAGAAATATACCGGCGGCAGCATTCGCAGAGCTTTTGCTGAATATAAAATTAACGCGCTCCGTTACCAGCTTGCTGTCGCCCGTTTTCTCGGCGTAGCGGATCACCTCATCAACCGTGCTGTATATATTCTCCTGCTTGTCAATTTTGCCATTCTCATTGAGATCGATCGGTATAACCGCCAATCCTTCGGTAATCTTGCGCGTGTTTACATCGTATATAAAGCCGAGGTTGTTGAACGATATACCATATACATCATCCTTCACCGCATTTGCCAGATCTTTGTCATCGCCTTTTACACCCGTTCCCTGCAGCGTGGCAGCATCATTACCATAATGTTTGGCAAAGGTCTTGGCGGCACATGCAGGCTTCTCGCGGGTGTAGCGTGTGATGGGTGATGACGCCTGTGAAGAACCAAACAGATCGGGCGTGGCAGGCGAGAAGAAGAGTGCCTGTATATCTTTCTCGGTAATGCCCTTTGCCTGCACCGAAGCAAGATCAGGCCGCTGGCTGTTTGCTACCGGAAGCTGTATATAGCGCGCGATCGCCACCCCTTCGCGATTTCCTTCGTAATCTTTTTCTGTCAAAGCATACGCTGCAATCGTAAAGTCTATACTATCGGCTGGTGCCTGCGGGGCAATGCTTACGCGGATGTTGGGATATACCTTGTTGAACTCTTCAATCCACTTGTTTACCAGCGGATAGGTTAAGCGTGTTCCGCGAAGTTTAACAATGCCTTGTTGTTGTGCTGATACCAACGATGCGGTCAGTATCAACAATAAAAGTATATATGTTCTTTTCATAAATTAAGTTGTTTTGATATCTGTATGCTTGTTATATATCTTTTCCCTGCAGGTAGTCTGCAGCCACCTTTTTGAGTTTCTCCACTATATCCGGATGCTCACGGGCTACATTCTTTTGTTCGGCAGGATCATTCTCCAGATCGAAGAGCAATCCGGGCGCAGCGGCATCGCCTGTATTGATACCTGGAAACTGGTTGGCCCTTGCCTGCTCATACGGAGCCAGCAACGTAACACCGTCCGGACTGCGTGGGTCAATCCAGGTAGAGTCTGAAGGCAACGTTGCCGACTGTGGCGAGTATATATGCAGCTTCCACTGGCCGCTGCGAACGGTTTGAAGTTTATCGGTATAAAAAGAGAATAAAGCGGTATGCGGTGTTTTAGCGTTTGATGTGAGCAATGCAGAAATATCCCGACCATCGAGTGCTCTGTCTTTCGGTATAGTAAGCCCAACCTGTGTCGCCACCGTTGGAAAGATGTCGATGATACCGGCAGGTTCATGGCTGATGTGTCCGGCTTTGATATGTCCTTTCCAGCGGGCAATGAAAGGCACGCGTATACCACCTTCCCAGTTCTGCGATTTCATACCGCGCAGTCCTCCAGAGCTTCCGCCAAACCACGGCCCGTTATCCGAAACAAAGATCACCAGCGTATTCTCATCAAGCTTTGTATCGGTAAGCTTCTTCAATACTTCACCTACCGACCAGTCGAGCTCACGCACAGCATCGGCATAGAGATCGCCTTTGGTTTCGGGTGTATAAAATTCTTCTGATACTGCCAGCGGCTTGTGCGGCATAGCCTGCGGCAGGTATAAAAAGAACGGCTCATCTTTATGCTTCTCAATAAAGGCGAGTGCCGATTGCGTATACCGTTTTGTCAACGTGGTTTGTACTACCGGGTACTCTGTTACATTTTCATTTTCCATCAGAATTACCGGACGCATGTCGTTGGAGTAGGGTATACCGAAATACTCATCAAAACCATGTCGCGTAGGGAGGAAAGAAGGTTTATGTCCCAGATGCCACTTGCCTATAATTTTGGTGGCATACCCGGAAGTTTTAAAAACCTCACTCAGCAAAAGCTGATCATCGGCTATACCAATATCATCGCCACCGCGATAGGTCTGGTAATTATTCTGCACCTTCTCCGGATTCGGGTTAGCCGTAAGACCGTGGTGTATAGGGTATAGCCCGGTGAGCAACGATGCCCGCGTAGGCGCACAATACGGTGTAGGTGTATAGAAGTGTGTGAGCTTTGCACCTTCAGTAGCAAGCCGGTCGATGTTGGGAGTTTTCCACTGTTGCTGACCGTAGCAGGAGAGATCGCCATACCCTAAGTCATCCGCGAGAATAATAATAACGTTGGGTTTGCGCTTTGCATTAACCTTTTGCGTTGGCTGTGCAGAAGTACTTATCCACATCGTTGTAAAGAAGAAGAAGGAAATTATATAGTGGATTTTTGTCATGATCGCTTTGAATTGAGAAAAGATGGCAATGGAGTAAATCAGGTGAGGCCGAGTTTGGATTCGGTAATCACCGGCTCCTGTACAGGCACCGCTACAGTTGCCGGTATAGGATCTTCTTTTACCATCGGGCCGTTTGCCGAAAGCTCGCTGCCTTCTTTCTTTGATTTAAGGATAGGCCATAGGAACTGGGCATACCATTCTTCTTCCTGGTAATGTTTCAAGCCATAAGCATTCGGGTATTTACGCGTGATGATGCCTGTACCGAAAATGATATCCCACAGAAAGAACATATTGCCGAAATTACCTTTATAGTGCCCGATGCCGTCATCGTTGGAATCGGCATGATGCGCATGGTGTGTAGCCGGTGTGGAGATCAATCGCTCCAATACCCACGCGATGGGATGAAGCCATTTCTTTTCGTAGAAAGGTTTATCCCACGGTATACTGGAATGTGCCAGCGTAGTAATGATGGACTTAATCCCTTTTACAAACAAGGCAGGATATCCCAGCCCCAGGTATACCAGGGCACTGGTCAGGTACGTCTGTGAGAAGAATATAGTATAAATGATGTTTTGCCGGCTCGCCATCGCCATGCCCATATACGGCGCTGAATGGTGCGTGCGGTGGAAACGCCAGAGGAAAGGCACCTCGTGGTGCAGACGGTGATACCAGTATTGTGTAAGATCATCGGCTACGCAAAGTATAAAGAAGCCCCACCAGAAGGGCACCCATTCAAATGTACTTTGGAGTCCCGGCAAGGCAATCGGCAGGAACTTCAATGTAAAGTATGTTACCAGTGGGCGAACAACAATTTTGGGTATAGTATAACATACAATATCCAGTATGCGCTCATTTTTGTTCCAGTGTTTTTTATAGAGGCCCAATGAAAATTCAATGACACCCAATATCAGCACCAACACAGGCAAACCCCACGTGCTGAGGTTTTGAAAAACTGCTTCAAAAAACTTGATCATAGAAATTTGGATTTAGGGTTGATAAATTTATTTACCGGAAACTTGCCCGCTCGTAGCTTTCTTCTCCCACGGACGCTCGCCGGAGATATAAAATGAAAGCAGCATAAGAACAACCGGCAGTGCATAGAGTAAAATGCTTAACAGTATATTTCTTACAATTCTGTTAGCGATATGTGCTTCTATTTGCATATTTTCTTTGCGTTAAAGTATAACGTTTAATTGCTCAGCAGCTTTTGTGTTAACCAAAGCCCTCCGAACAGGATGATAAAAGGAACCAGCGTAACAAGAATGCCCACCAGGATCTTCTTGACTAAAAGTGTTACATCCGAGAATGTCATAAACTTTTGGTTTAGTGATAAAACTGAAAAAGCGAAGGAGTATACCTCCCTCGCCTCCATAACTATATATTATTTGCTGCCGAGCGAGAGTGCCTGCTCTTCAGCATTCTCAACCACCACACGGTTTACCTTTCCGGTAAACGTGAACGGACCTTTATAACGATCGGATACTTGCGTGATATAGTCTTTGCCTACATTGATCTCATCGGTAGCACGGATGTTTGCCTGCGCTTTCACGATCGGTGCTTCAGCAACTTTTACATCGTTGATGTATAGTTCCTGTGTGCCGGCCGGATCATTCGGTTCTTTTGCTTCTTTGTAGGTAAGCACATATTTCAGCGTTACGTTACCGACAGGAACAGCTTTGTTCGAAACGAGATGCGTAAGCTTTGCTCCCGTATTGTTGGCAGCTTGTAACTTTCCATCTTTAATAAAGAGGCTCACACCGCCAAAGCGACCACCCAGTGCAAACAATACACCTTCACTTCCTTTACCAATTTCGGCATCGGCAGTGATAGTATAGGAACGGTAGGGGATAATCGGACTGGAGATACCAAACACTTCTGAAGCTTCCGGATAGAAGATGGTTTTATTGATTTTGTTACGCTGATAAAGAATGCTGTAATCAAGCTGCTTCTCCGTACCATCTTTCAACGGGTATATATTATACTTGGCAGCTTCGCTGTCGAAGAGATCGCGAAGCTCTTTAAGCTTCTCCGGATTTTTCTCTGCCAGATCGAAACGCTCGTTGAAGTCTTCATTCAGATTGTAAAGCTCCCATTTATCCTGGCTGAAATCCTCACCTTTTTTGTGAAGTGTTCCCGCCTTCCATCCGTCTTTGTAGATAGCACGCGAACCCATGATCTCATAATGCTGAATGATGTGACGTGACGGAGACTGAGGATTATTCAGACTGAACGCGAGGCTTGTTCCCTCAATCGGTTCCTGGCGATAGCCATTGATGATGGAAGGTATTCGTGCACCCGTTAACTCTATCGTGGTAGGCAGTATATCAATCAGGTGAGTATACTGATTGCGAATGCCGCCCTTCTCTTTTATACCTTTTGGATAGAATACAATAAGCGGGTTGCGCGTGCCGCCTTCGGAGTTGGCATCCTGCTTCCAATACTTGAACGGTGTATTGGCTGCCATAGCCCAGCCCAGCGGATAGTTGGGACGCGATGCTTCTGTACCGATCAGGTTTATATCGGCTATATTTTGCTGCAGACGCTGCTCTTCAGTTTGTGCAGGATCGTTTGTATTTACAACGCCTACAAAGGTTCCTTCCTTGCTGGCACCGTTGTCGCCAACTGAAACTATAATGAGCGTATTATCAAGCTGGCCGGTTTTCTTAATGAAATTGATTACCCGGCTGATTTCATAATCGGTTTGCGATACGAAACCTGCATATACTTCCATAAAGCGTGCATACAGTTTCTTCTCATCAGCGGATAACGTATTCCAGTCTTTTATACCGGGATTGCGCGGCGGCAACACAGTGCCTTTGGGCACAACGCCCAGCGCGATCTGGCGGGCGAGCACTTCTTCACGATATTTATCCCAGCCACCATCAAATTTACCTTTATACTTGTCAGACCATTCTTTGGCAACCTGGTGTGGTGCATGACCAGCACCCGGAGCAAAGTATAAGAAGAAAGGTTTGGAAGCATCGACCGATTTTTGTTCGGCTATATATCCAATGGCTTTGTCGGCAATGCGCGTGTTGAAATGTTTGCCATCAGCAGCCGGTTCTGCCTTGCGGGTATCTTCCCACACCGTGGGGTGCCACTGATCGGTAGAGCCTCCGAGGAAACCATAGTAGTGATCGAAGCCGCGCCCGGTAGGCCAGCGATTAAAAGGTCCAAGCGCAGTAGCATCGGATAGAGGTGTGAGATGCCATTTACCTACTGCATACGTGTTGTAGCCGTTCTCACGAAGTATCTCGGCAATGGTAGCTTTTTCAAACGGCATATAGCCATCATACCCGGGTGCGCCGATCGCTGTATTCGGAAACAACCCCATGTGCACCGAGTGCGAATTTCTTCCGGTAAGCAACGCCGCACGCGTAGGTGAACAGATGGCGGTAGTATGAAAGTTGGTATAGCGGAGTCCATTATTGGCAAGGCTATCCAGCGTTGGTGTTTTAATTAACCCTCCGAATGTGCTGATAGCACCGAAGCCTACATCATCCAGCAGGATCCATACAACGTTGGGAGCATCTTGCGGAGCTTTGGTTTTTTCGGGCCACCATTGCTGTGTTTCATTCAGGTTTCTACCGGCTTTACCTTTATAGGGCTGCACCGGATCGTGCTGCGCATGAAGTATAGATATACTTCCGGCGGTCAGCGTAAGAACAATTCCATAGGCACCTGCCTGTATAGCAGAGCGGATGCGCCGGCATTGGTACGTACGTTTTTTCATTTTTTGTTGTTTGGTTTAAAACGTGATATATCTGTTATTCCCATCCGGGATTTTGGTGGCCTTTGATCAATGGATTGATATCGATCTCTGACTGCGGAATGGGATACAGCCGGTGGTAATCTGCAGCATTCAGCTTTTGAACCTTATGAAGATTCGTTACAAACGTGGAAGCACCCGTAGCATCTTTCTGACGAATGAGGTCGAACCAGCGTTGGTATTCAAACACAAACTCAAGACGCCTGTCGAGATATACGGCTTCACGAAACTCAGCCTGTGTCAGCGATCCTTCGGCCAGGGGGGCAAGCCCGGCACGCACGCGAACGCGGTTCAATGATTTATAGGCTTTTGAAGTAGGGCCGTTCAATTCATTCTCAGCTTCGGCATGGATCAGCAGTACGTCAGCGTAGCGTAAAATCGCCACGTTGGCAGCCGACTGATTGGTATTCGAAACAGAACCCGGGTCCCAGGTTTTGTTAAAAAATGGAGTGGAATCTCCGGCCACGGCAGCGTTTGTTATCGGAAGCCCATAATATTTACCATTGGTAGGGCTTTTGAATTTCCGTACGAACGTAACATCTCTGCGCTTGTCGCCTGCTGAATATAGTTTATATACACTAAAGAAATTGTCGTTACCATTTTTATAGAATCGCACCATATCGGCATACGAACCTACAAGCCCTGGTATATTGGTGAGTATCGAACGCGGATTCTGGTTGTTACCCTGATCCTGCGAGTTTGATTTAAATTGTGCGCTGAAGATATGCTCTACGCCGTTCTTATAGGCTGGTAAAAATACCTGTGAGTAGTCGGTAAAGAGGTTATATGTATAGGTGGGTTGTCCGTTGTAAGTGCCGGTACCACCATCTGCCGTGGACAATACGTATTCTGCGGTCTGCACGGCATCGGCATAATGGCTTGTAATGTTGAGTGGCAAGGATGCTTTTGTGAGATATACCTTTGCCAGCAGGGCAAGTGCTGCTCCTCTCGTGGCGCGGCCAACATCGGGTGAAGTATAGGAGATTGGCAACGCTGCGGCTGCTTCCGTCAGATCTTTTTCAATCTGCGCATATACCTCTGTAGAAGGCGTGCGGGCCACAGCATAATCGGCAGCGGTAACACCCTGTTTATACTCGATCACCAGGGGTACATCGCCGTACAAACGAACCAGGTTAAAGTAATATAGGGCGCGGAGAAATTTAGCCTCGGCCAGCAAACGGTTCTTCAGTGTTTCATCGAAGCTTATATCGGGTATCCTGGCCAGTGCTACATTGGCCTTTCGGATAGCCGCATAATGTTGCTGCCAGATTTCGTAGACGCGCAGGTTACTGGCTGAGTGGCCCAGGACAGAGAGTGAACGTACATCAGAATTGGTAGCGCCAGGTCCCGGATCTTCATCATCACCGGCAAAGTCCATACCGGTGTTGAACAACGTGTTATAAGGTGTCTGTACAGAAGTGCCTCCGGAATTCAGGAAAAAATATATAGCGGTTACTGCGCTTACAGCATCGCTCTGTGTTTTATAGTAATCGTCTTCCTGAACGAAGGATTCCGGTTTCTCTTTCAGGAAGTCACTGCACGAAAGCAATGTAAAGGTCAGTGCTATGAGCGTTATATAGGAGATGGATTTTTGAGTAAATGTTTTCATACGTATTGCCGTAGTATAGATCATGATTTAAAAAGTAAAGGACACACCGCCCAGCACAGTTTTACTGTTCGGATACACACCGTTGTCGATGCCCTTATTGATAAGGGCCTGCCCCGATACACTTACTTCCGGATCATAGCCTGTATAGTTTGTCCACGTCTTGAAGTTTTGCAGCGACAAATAAATGCGCACGTTGGAAGCGCGTATCCTGGATATCCAGCTATTGGGCAGTGTATAGCCCAGACTAACATTCTTTAACCGCAGATAGGTAGCATTTTCAATGAACCGGTCAGAGATAGTGATTGCCGGGTCCTGGTAGGCGGCTTTTACATCTGTATTCGTGTTGGTTTCAGTATAGCGATTCAACAGTGCGGTAGAGGCGTTGGTATAACCGGTGCCGAGTTCGAGTTGCGCGCGGTTTTGGTTATATAGTTTTCCGCCAACCTGTGTTTGCAGAAATACCGTGAGGTCAAAGCTTCCGATGGGAGTGTGGTAACGTACGTTATTGGTAAGACCCGCTGTAAAGTTTGGCTGGTTGTTGATGATGACACGGTCGTCACTTTGGGTGATTTTGCCATCACCGTTTTGATCTTTATACTTCTGCCCGCCAACACTTTTTTGTTGCTGAGGCGTAAGGGCATTGGGTCCGTCTTCGCCCGGTCGTATCAGGCCATCCGTCTGGTATACTATAAATGAACCGATCGCATAGCCTTTCTTTACAATGGAAGGTTGTGAGATGAGCGGAATGAACTGATCAACGCCGGGGCCGAGGTCCAGCACCTTATTTCGGTTCAGCGCATATACCAGGGATGTACTCCAGTGAAGCTTTTGTGTGTTGATGTTCTGTGTGTTGATAGCAAGCTCTATACCTTTGTTTTCTACTTTGCCAATGTTCTGGTAGATGGTGGATGTCTGGCCACCGGTAGGTATAGCAAGACCGGATGTTCCGGATACGGGGGCATTCAATAACAGATCAGAAGTAGTTTTACTGTATACATCTGCTACCAACGTGATGCGGTTATTCAGTAAGCCCACATCTATACCGATGTCAACCTGTGCTGTTTTCTCCCATCCCAGGTTCGGGTTGCTGGCGGAGCTGGGTGCATAACCAATGGTGGTAGTGTTGGAGAAGTTATATCGGTAAGGAGATAAACGCGCCACGGATGAGTAAGGCGGTATAGCCTGGTTACCGGTGATTCCGGCACTTACGCGCAGTTTAAGGGCATCGATCTGATCTACTGTAAAGAAATCTTCTTCGGTTATATTCCAGCCTAATGCTACCGAAGGAAATATACCCCACTTGTTATTATCACCGAAGCGTGATGAACCATCCGCACGCACCGTTACCGTAGCGAGGTATTTTTCACCGAAGCCATAATTTACACGGCCGAGGAAGGAGGCAAGCTGCCACGCAGAAGTAAACGACTTCGCGATGCGGGCCGTGTTGCCATCTCCAAGACTATTTACCGTTAACTGGTCGAAAGCAAAGCCGTTCGATTCGGCAATAGAACCATTGGTTTTGGAAGCCTGTGCTGTAGCACCGATGATCGCATTAATATTATGTACACCATTAATCTGCTTCGTGTAGGACAGTGTATTTTCGTTCAGCCAGTTGGTAGTAAATACAGCACCAATTGTTCCCAGTCCATTAAACGATTGTCCTTCAGCCGTGGAGTTGGGCAGGTAACGACTTTGTTTATTATCTACTACATCCGCTCCGAAAAGTACTTTCGCCACCAGGCCTTCAGCCAGTTCATATTCTGCCGCTATATTTCCGAGGAAACGATTGGTTTTCGAGTTGTTCAACTGGTTATAAAGCGAGTTGATGGGATTCTGCAGACTCGACTCAAATGTACTTTTGATCACATAGTCGCCATTATTATTGTAGATGGGAAGGGAAGGTGGTGTTTGCAATAATGCAGGTATAATAGCATCGGGTGCAACATCGGCCTTTACAATACTGGCGGTAAGAAAGGTTATGAAACGAAGACGCTTGTTATACTCGTGGTCGATGTTAAATCGCGCGGAAGCACGCGTGAAGCCTGTGTTTACCAGTATACCTTCCTGCTTGAAGTAATTACCGGAAAAAGCTATACTTGTTTTTTCGTTACCGGTTAATATAGATAAACTATGATTTTGTATCGGTGCCTGGCGGAATGCTGCTTTCTGCCAGTCGGTTCCTGTGCCGGCTGTATCGAGCACATAGTTATTGGCGATAGCCGAATTAATGGCGTTCGTGTTGTTGGTCTTTAGCGTTCCAAGTTTACCACTGTTGCGTGCTGCATCGGTGCGCAATGCCCACCATTGTGCGGCATTCATTACCGGAATGGTGCGTACTACTTCCTGTACACCGTAATATCCATCGTATGATATTTGTGATTCATTTTTCCGGGCTCTCTTCGTAGTGATGATCACAACACCATTTGCACCCCGCGATCCATAGATAGCCGTAGCCGATGCGTCTTTGAGTACATCTATATTTTCAATGTCAGTAGTGTTAATGGATGAGAGCGGATTGATCTTCGGACCGTTGGTTACACCGGCATCGTTCAGATCATAATCATTGTTGATGGGAAATCCGTCAATTACATATAGCGGTTCACTACCCGCGGTAATAGAATTGTTACCGCGTATCTGCACGCTCACACCACCACCGGGTTGCCCGGAAGTTTGTGTTACAACAGCACCTGCCACGGCACCCTGCAGCAAGCGTTCCACCGAAGCCACCGGCTGGGCTTTCAGCTCAGGCGAGACAGAAGCAACAGAGCCGGTAATATCTTTTCGTTTTTGTTCTCCATAACCGATTACTACGATCTCATCCAGCACATTTTCAATTTGCAGGGTAACGTCCGTAGGTTCGCCGGTCAGTTCATATATTTCTACTTCCTGTTGTTTATAGCCTACCAGGTTTACCTGTAGTGTAAACGGAAATTCTTTGGGTGGTGTAAACTCAAAGTTTCCTTCTGTATCCGATATAGCATACGAAGATGATCCTTTCAATACGATGGTAGCACCGGGTAAAGGATCTCCCGCTGCATCTTTAACAGACCCGGTCAACTTCTCCTGTGCATAGGCAAATCCGGAGAGTATAACCGAGACGAATGTGGTCAGTAAAATTCTTTTCATTTTTAAAAGGTTAAAGGATTACCATGCAGCGCTCGATTCTGAGTGCTGCGAGGTTGTTTGTTAGTATAGTTTGTTAAATCCGGTTGCTGTTATTGGGCGGCTGCGCGTTGTTCGAATTTTTCCTTCTCAATCTCGAAGCGCTTGAGCTCCGGCTTCAGGTATCCGAACGCATGAAGATCGTTCTGGCTGTTGTCGATCACCCAGAGTAAAAATTTCAACGCCTCCGCGTTTGTATTTACTTTGCTAAGCGACAGATGCAGATACTCTACCGGTATATTTTTGATTTTTTCATCGCTTTCGAGGCGTGTGATTACGGCATCAAGGTCATCGAATATTTTTTCGCTGTCACTCACACGGCCATTATCGTCAAGGTCGATGGGAAGTATGGATAAACCTGCTGCAGGCTTACGTGTTTTTGCATCGTAAAGAAGTCCGAGTGTGCCATACGATACACCGGTAGTATCTTTCAGCAAGGCTTTGATCAAATGCTCATCCGCACCGGCAATAGCTTTACCGGAAATGTTTTGCTGTTCATAACCAAAGTAATGTGCGAACGTAACCGGTGCGCCCGCTTTTTGCAGCCGCGTGTAAATAGTATAGGGTACTTTTATTTCCTGCTTCTTATCCTTATCAGCCAGGATGTCGTGAAAATATAGTTGCTTGATCAGCGGGGCTGTCAATCCTTTATCATGATATACCTTGGCGAAAGCGGAAAACGCGTTGGCCACGGGCAGCAAAGCGTAGCGGCCAATGTAAAGATAATCGCGACTATCTTTAAACGACTTTTCTGCTTCGTATGCTTCGATCAGCAGGTCATACTTGGCCGGATCGGTTGTAGTACGTGTCTCGATAACTATATCTGCAGAAGGATTGACTGTTTTATAGTCTTTGATCCACTTTTCTACCAGCGGATATGCGAAGCGCACACCGGTGATCACCACTTTGCTTTTCTGTGTTTCCTGGGCTACACTCGCACTGGCTATGAGCAGCAGGAAATAAACTATCAATACGGAAATGAAAGATTTCATGTCTTTTTATAAATGAAATGGTAAATGAAACAACCGGAAATTGGCGGCTACGGTATACACCGGGCCTTAAAGAAATTCCACCAAAAAATCCTTAAGACCGGTGTATCCGGAACCATATAGCGTTAATGAGTGCTTATCGAATGATAAGGGTTTGCGAGCGCAGATATAGTATATGCTCAGCACATGGAACAACAACAGCAACAACTACCGTGGTAGCGTGTAAAGGAAGCGGCATATCTCGCAACAGAGAATGCCCTGGTTGAAAAACTGTTCGTTTTCATGGGGTTGATTTTATAGTTCCAAACTTTATTGGCAGGCTTGAGCACCTTGTCTTTGGTGGATGACTGGTTGCCAGAAGTTCACAGAGCCTGTTCTCTCCCTTCTTCGCTATAAAATCAATCTGGTGGGAATTGATTTGTCTACTAATTCGATAGACAAAAGTATGTTGGCGGTATTATATATGCAAGGCTCAACGATTTATTTTCTTCTATTTCGTGTTAATTTTTTAATAGGAGGATATAGATGTCTAACTGTTGTTAGGGCAGCAATTATGAAAACAGCTCGTTTGTGGGATCTATATATATAAGAGTGCTCAAAGCTATATATAGCGTTTGCAGGCGATTGACTTGTGGAAAATGCTACACGCTATGCTGTCAGCTGAATAGTAAAAATGCAATAATGAGTGTGATAACAATATTGAATCCCTGCGCGATCAGGAAAGCATAAAGTGGTTTTTTGCTGTCTTCGTTAAAAAGATCAGAAAATTTTGTTTCCAAGCCAATACTGGTAAAAGCGAGGGCGAACCACAACGTCTGAATGCTTTTTAAACTGTCTTTTACAACGGTTACTGTGTCGGCTTTCAGTATGAACGAGAAGAGGAGGGAGGCAGCGACAAATCCCAGCACAAATTTAGGAAAGCGCTCCCAGATAACACCGAGTGTAGGTTTGGTTACACTGCCATCGGCTTGTGTTTTGTTGGTATACGTCCAATATATACTAATGGCAAAGGCTGCCACCCCCAACAATACATTCTGCGAAAATTTTACTATCGTACTGACCTTTAGTGCCGTGTCGCCTACTAACGATCCCGAAGCAACCACCGCTCCCGTGGTGTCGATGCTACCACCCAGCCAGGCACCGGTAACTTCCTGCGAAAAATGAAAGTAGCTGGCGATATAGGGCATCACGATCATCATGGGTATAGCCACAATAAGTACCAGCGAAATAACATACGAGAGTTTTTTGGAGTCGCCTTGTATGGCACCGGCCGTAGCAATAGCAGCCGATACACCGCAAATGGAAACGGCACTGGAGATCATCATGGTAAGTTCTTCATCAAGCTTCAGCTTGCGACAGATCCAGTATGCAAAATACCATACACTCAGTACAACAGCCAGCGCCTGTATTAACCCCAGACCACCGGCTTTGAGTATATCTGTGAAAATTACACCGGTACCCAATAAGACAAGACCAATCTTGACAAATAACTCGGTAGAGAGTGTACTTCGAAACCAATCAGGGAGTGTTGTGGCATTGCTAATGAGCAGGCCTATGGAAAGACTAAAAATGACAGCTTCAAGATTCAGCGACTTAATAGTGCTGTTCCCTGCCAGTATCAGGGCGACCATGGTAAGTGCAAAGAGTATTGGGAATACGCGGAGCATATTTCGCCACGACTTGTTCGTTAACACAGCGCCCAATACCGCGATGATACAGGTATAGACGAATTGTATAACCATGTTCAGCAGGTTGGCCGGTGCCAATACTTTTTTAAACAGCTCTTCAGCTTCCTTCCAGCCGAAGGTTGGCGTTGGAAGGATGAACCATCCCAGCGTAAGCAGAATCGTAACACCACCGAGTATAACCGATGCCCAGTCTTCGTGCAGGTTTAAACCATTCTTTGCTGTAGAGGCTTGGGTCATGCTGTTGTTGTTTCTGAATGAGAAAGATACTGTAATAGGTATAACGCTGCAACGATGATGAGGATGTATAAACAAAAACGAGGATAGACGGAAGCGCACGGCAACAACATGTACTTGGTGGCTACGGAATGCACCAGTGTCTTTCGAGAAATTCCACCAAAAAATCTTTTAAGACCGGTGCATCCGGAAGCCGTGTAAAGCGTAGGGATCGATAGCTTGCAGATCCTTACACTTGCCGGTAGCCGTCAGGTTAAACGGCTGCCAGTATAGTTTATTCACAACGATTTGTATTAAGTCTATCAAATCTATAGACAAATATAACTTTGAAATGATTACCTCCAAGCATCGCAGAAATAATTTTTGATTAAATCGTAAGCGCTATTTCTTTTATTTTCTGTAGGCGCTGCTCAAGGTAATCGGTAATGCGGTCGAATGGATTAAATGACAGGCCTTCTGTAATGGTGCTGAAGGTACTGGTGTGAGGACGTATCGAATAGAAATATACTTTGTTACTTTTGCGATCAACAACATATTCGATACTACCAGTGTCCAGCAATGAAGCATGTGCTACTTTTTCGATCGCTTGAGTGATTTCCAGCGATGGCGTAAAGACGCTCGACTTTACTTCGATCGACCATGCATCTGCCTGGTCGCCGGCATGGTATACTTTTGAAGCATACAGCAACTCGCCCTTCAGAATCTCTGCCCGCACAATATAATTCCCTTTCGGTGATATATACTCCTGTATTACAAATGACTTGTCGCCATATACTGGTAACGTGTCGTTGATGATTGCATTCACAAGCGCGCTGAACGAGTCGAAGCGTGTGGTTGTAATGTGATCATTCAGTCCGTTACTCTTGAGCAGGATCGGAAAGCTCAGCTCATTCCCCGTTGCAAGCAGTTGGTCAATGCTGCTTACGATACGTGTTTTTGGAAATGGTATTCCCAACGATGCAAACACCGAAAGCTGTCGCGATTTGGTGCTGAGTATTTCTGTAGCACGCGATCCGTTCATCACTTTGCTGCTGTTAATCGTGCCATTCAATTTCTCTACATGCTTTACATACTCTGTCGTTTGTGCTATACCCAATGCGTTGTGTGTAAAGTAGGGAGGCGAGCTCATATCGTTGAATACAAGACTGTAAGGCACTTCGTATTGAGCAGGATCATATAAATGGTCTGCGGGGTTTATCGTTTCAAATGCAATACCTCTGCTGTATAATTTTTCAAACAGCGGATTGTATTGTTCGGGGTGTGCGTAAATAATGCCGATTGGTTTTTCAAAAAATGAATGCATGGTTGTAGTTTTAATTAGTCGGTAACACATCAGAATTTATGCCGCTTTTCGAAAAGCAGGTATCAGGTTCTTATGTTTTTTACTGCCTACCAGCGGTAAAAGGTGCAGATATAGTGGTGTGCTGCTCTTCTCCGTCTTCGGGTTATATTTTCCAACGATCATCGGTATATACATTACGCGTCTGCGGCTTGCAGCACCGGTAAGGGGAGAAGGAGCTACACGGTGCCATATTCTTCCGTCATGAATAACCAAGTCGCCAGCCTTTGCATCGACCAGCACTTCGTTCTTGTCATCGTAATTATTTAAATAATATTTTTTACGGAAGAGTAAATCCCAAAGCCCTTGTTTGTGTGTGCCTGGCAATACGCGCAGCCCGCCTTTATCGGCAGAAGAATCGTCCAGGTAAAAACCGATGTTCAGCATGGGGGCTACTTTTTTACCGTAGAAAATATCCCGGGCACTATCGGTATGCCATCCCATGTGATAGAAGTTACTGCCTTCCGTATTTACATAATGATTGAATACGACTCCGTCTTTTTCTTCCAGCCCGAGGCGTGCACCTTCCGGCATTAATACTTTCAAAGCCTGCAGGGCCGAATTGTTAGCGAAGTTTTTTACCGCCTCACTATGTTGATTGGTAAAGGCAAAGCGTTGTACAATGGTTTTACCATTTTCATCCACACCATATTTAATGGGCACACCATTTATTTTCTGCACATTGTTTTCAACCCAGCGGCGTTGCACCTGCTCGGTAGAGTGTATAATCTCTTCAACCGTTTCGCGTGATGCATAGTTTTCAAAGTGAATGAAGCCATTCTTCTGGAAGAAGTCAATTTGTTCTTTTGTTAATGTGCCTTCGAAAGTGAATTTTTTATAAGTAGCCATGATGTTTAAATATTTAAGGTGTTCGATGTTTAATGTTCCGTGTTTACATAGTATTGAATGGGCGTTTACTTTTCTGCTTTTCGTGTTTGCTCTTGGTTTAACGAAAAGACATACTCATACCGATGCCTGCTCTTTCAGAGTAGAACTGTTCAATAAACTATATAGGGGATAAAGGATAGACTGAATCAACAACAACAGCAGTTGCACATTCGGGGGTTCATGTTGATAGCCTGCGGGGACATGTTACTACGAACGAAGAAATTTTTCCTGTGTTTCATATTACGTTAAATTTTATAGTTCCAATTTTTTTATTGGTAGGATTTAGCACCTTTTCGGCCCTCACGGCCGGTAGGTTGCTAGAGGTTCATTGAGCCTATTCTCTTCCCTCTTCTGTATAAAATCAATTTGGTGTAATTGATTTGTCTACTAAATCGATAGACAAATGTAGGTATTGAATTTTAATGCACAACATTTTTGTGAAAATTTTTTTGTCAGCCGGATAAGGTTAATGTTTAATACGTTGACGTAAAACAGAAGAGCCTGCCAGGCGGCAGGCTCTTACTCCTGAAATGATGCAGCATCGCTAATGGTTCATGAATAGATCTAACCCAAACCTTCTCAATGAATATAGTATGCTGCAAACATGGGTTGGTTAATTGGCCTTGCGCAGGTATACATTGCCGTATTTCGATTCGAAACTATAGCGCGGGCCGTTACCGGGTTTTGCTGATACGTATGTGTGGAAGTTTTCATTCTTCGAAACATCGCCTCCAAATTTGGCGCTGAGGTTTGTATAAATCTCTCCATAATTAGTTTCCGCTGTCAGCTCACCGGTGGCACTTTCAGAGAGTGAAGCATCTACGGCACCATAGGTAGCGGCTACCGTTAGCGGACCTGTAAATGATTTGATCTCAACAACTCCATAAATCGACTCGATGCGTGTCTCCATGTTGCGTGGAACTTTAATCTCCAGAAATATTTCCATGTCAATACCACAACTCATCCGGTCAAATTTACTCTTACCGTTCTGGTCCTGGTATTTCCTGAGCTCTTCCTGGTTCTTGAATACTATTTTCTGTGCACCATCATATATAGTATATCGTTTGGGAAGATTCTTCATATTGGCAATCTCGTTACGCACAGTAACGGTATTGCCCGTTGTGGATGTTTCCAGGGTAAAAGCATCGTCACTTTCGCCACCGTTTATACTCACCGTTCCCTGTACGGATATCTCATTCTTGTCCCAGGTGGTAACGCGGATCAGCTCCGGGTAATCAAAGTGCATCGCGATCTTTTGGCCCGGCTGCACAGCGATGGACTTATTGATGGCGGTTTGTGCATATTCTTTTATCGGAAGGGTGAGCGCTGCGATGATGAATAATACATTGATTTTCATAGCAAAGTATTTTTATTGGATTAAAAAACGCTGACAGTTTGGGGTGTTGCCTTCCAGTCTTCCTTCCGGGAAAGAAGAGATACAGATTTAAGCATGTCTTAGGCTGTCAGCGCCGAGTGTGCTACTTTTTGCGCAGATAAATATTGTTGTGTGTAGAAGAGAGGTTGATCTCTAGTCCACCACCGTTGAGCTTGCCGGTAATGTTGTCGCTATATTTGATCATGTTGCCTGCCTTGTCTATCTCGATTTTGAAATCCGGATCGACAAAGATTTCACCGTATACCGTACTCAATTTCATATTCGCCTTGGTGCCCACCGGCAGCGCTACATCTACGTGGCCATGTACTGATACAATGGATATAGGATTTTTGATGTTGGGACTAAGCGATGCATCAATGTCACCATGAACTGTTTTTATCGTCATCGGCCCGGTGGTATTAGTAAGCGTTACACCATTGTGCAGTGTTGATACTTCAATCTCGCCTTCAAAATTTTTGATCTCTATATTCTGACCATAGGGCGATGTGTGGGTATAAGATACTACAACACCTTTGGGAACTTTGATGGTAATATCAGGACCATCCATTTTTTTGAGCTGCTGCACTTCGATTACGTTTCCTTTATCAACTACCGATAATCCAAGGCCGGAGTTATCTTCCAGGCCCATGCCGCTGATGGAACGCAGACCTTTCGCACGCTCATCGTTTTCGCGCTTACCGCTACGCGAAGTAAAAATGATCTCGTTGCCGCTATACCCCTCAATCTCTACATTATTTACTTCTTTAATTTCGAGACGGCCGGTGCTTTTCGCTACTTTATATTCCTGAGCCTGAACCAACCCCGCGACAAGCGCCAGGGCTACCGTTGCCAATACGTTTTTCATTGTTATAATGTGTTTTATTTTTTTCTTTTCTGAACTATAAACATGTGTAGTTTACCTGGTATAGCCTTGTTCCGGATACACGTATATACCTGTAACTATATTTTAGCCGAAGGCTGAAAGTGGAAAGCTCAACCCTAAACCTTGAGCATTAAACTTTTAACCTTAAACCTTAAACTAAGAAAGCTTCAACAATCCCGCGTGCGCTTCGTCCTTCACTTCTTTCAGCATCTCATCATCGGTGGTAATGCGTTGCAGTTCTTTTACAGCTCCTTGAGCTTTCATTTCCACCAGTATGCGAATGAGTGCGATCTGCACATTCGGATCTTTCTGTGACGACAGTGAACTGATCAGCAGTGAGCGCACATACGGTTCTTTGTTAAACTTATTCAGCGCATCCAGGGCTGCAAGACGCACGTTGGTATTGGGATCTTCGTTGAGAGCAGTTCTGAGGGCGTTGATAATATCCTGGTCAGTCTTGTCAAGCTTCAGCGCTACCGTTGCACCCAGCACCCGCTGGCTTGCCGACTGCTCGTTTTCGAGCATCGACATCATCATCAACTTTGTTTCTTCCATTTGTTTTTGAATCACCGCGAGTTGTTCCTGCTGGCGCTGATATTTACTAATCCAGTATCCCATGCCACCACCAATCACCAGCAAGGCTACTGCTGCTGCCACGCGGTAAAAGGCGGGCTGCATAAAGAATACGTTGGTCTTCTTGTTCGCTGCAATCTCATCCTGCAGCTGCTTAGAGAAAGAAGATGCCAGTATAGCGGAAGGCTCCAGCTTGGGCGATTGGTCCATTGCATGAATCACTTCCTTCAGTTGCTCATATAGCTTGAATGCTTCCGGATTCTTTACCAATTCCTGCTCCACCTGAAATCTCTCTTCGCGTGTAAGCCGTCCATCGATATAGTCGATCAAAAGCGTTTCCAGTGTTTCCTTATTCATATACTTTCAGCCTCTTGCGGGTATATATTCATTAAATCTTTTCGAGTTCAAAGTAGTGTTCGCGCAGTTTCAGTATTGCTCGATGCACTTTTACTTTAATATTGGCCACCGTAGTATCCATAATCACAGCGACCTCTTCGTATTTCATGTGCTGAAAGCGCGTCAATACCAACAGCTCGCGTTGTTCTTCGCTAAGCATGGCCATCGACCGTTGCAGCAGTTGCTCCTGCTCATCGATGCGCTGGCTTTCATCGGGGTCGTATAGATTATCGCTTACTTTTTCCACGTCAACAAAATCAGAGAACTTGTTCTTATGCGCCTGGTAGTGATCGGAAAATATATTCCGGGCTACCTGGTATATCCATGACTGAAACCGCGCGCCTTCTCTATAGCTGCTCCTGTATTTGATCATGCGCAGGAAAACATTTTGCGTAAGATCTTCGGCCAGTGCACGGTCCATTGTCATGCGCGCCAGGAAATTGAAAATTCGCTTGTTATAGCGTTCAAAAAGAACAGAAGCCTGCTGAAGATCACCGTTTTTCACGGCCTCCATAAGTAGTTCGTCAGTCATCAGAAATGCTCTTTTTGTCAATTTCGTGTTAGTTACAGCCCGCGTGAAGAAAGGTTACAGGTAAAAGTTAAAAAAAACTAATCTGTGTGCAGAACTCCCGTTTTTACCGGGTAATACAGAAAAACGGATTATTTTGAAATCCATAGATGCGACAGTTCTGAAGGATGCACTTACTAATAAAAAAGCCGGGCTTTCGCTCGGCTTTCATTCACAAAACAGGGTGTATGCCATCTGCAATATTACCCTATGCAACGAAGGTGCTGAAAGCCTCTGAGCCGGTCAAAGAGATATTTTCTATCCGGATATAGACAGACCTTATTGAAAGTTCACAGCGAATATATTGAAGCGCAAGCCTTATTATAATCTGGCTTTACACGACAAAACTTATACACTCGTCCTGCAGCTGGCAGCCAGTAGCCAGCCCTTTCTCAAAGCTCACAACTCGAACCTCACAGCTAATTCTCAGTCCCACCGAACCCGGATATACTTGTCGTTCTTTTTAAAATGCGGCGGTATTGCTTTTAGGATCGCTTCGCGAAGTTTGGAAAGGAGTGTTTCTTTTACAAAACCCTGGTGTACGGCGAGGCTCACTTCACGGACAGGTTCCGGTGAGGTAAAATGACGTACATATTTACTCTTTGCATTCACGGCAAGCTCCGGTATCAATGTATAGCCGTAGTTATTATCAACCATAGCTTTGAGCGTCTCGAAAGAGCCGCTCTGATAGTTGAGCTGGTGGTGTGTCTTTTTGTTTTTTGCTGAACAGAGATTCTCTACCTGGCCACGGAAGCAATGGCCTTCTTCCAGCATCAGGAGATTATCGTACGTGAGAGTTTTCAGGTTAATGCGGTCTTGCTGGTAGTACTTCAGGTTTTCGCTGGTGTATAAAAGTATAGGTTCGTAGAAGATCGGAATTTCGCGAATCTCTTTATCATCGAGCGGTGTTACGAGAATGGCAACGTCAAGCCTGTTGGTTTTCAGGTAATTAATGATCTCGTGGGTTTGCAATTCCATTACGGTGAATGATGTGCCGGGATGTTTTTGCAAAAACTCATTCAGAAAGCGCGGCAGCAGGTACGGTGCAAGTGTCGGAATAACGCCAAGCCTGAACTCGCCTTCAATTGAATCCTTTTCGCTGCGAATGAACTCTTTCAGATTTTTTACCTCTTGCAAAATCTGTCGCGCGCGACTGATGATGATTTCGCCGGATGGAGTCGGCTTGAGCGGCACACCTTTCTGAAAGATTTTTACTTCGAGTTCGTCTTCGAGTTTTTTTACCATCATGCTCAGTGTAGGCTGTGTTACATGGCAATGCTCGGCCGCTTTTACATGGTTACGGTGAATATCGAGTGCTACTATATATTCCAGTTGTTGTAAGTTCATTCGATTGCAAAATGTTTTTAAATCGATGTAATAAAAATTACCAATACTTTAATAAGCAATATTGATGTGATTTATATGTGCAACAAAGGTATTTTTGTGCTATTCACAAACAAACAATTTTAAAATCTTATGAGTAAAGGTATTCTTTCTGTTGGTCAGCCGTTCCCCACTTTCAAGAAGGCTGCTGTTGTATCGTTGGAAAAAGGAAAAGAATTTTTTGATATCAGTTCAGAAGACTTCGTAAACGAAGAAGGTCGCTGGACTGTAATGTTCTGGTGGCCAAAAGATTTCACTTTTGTTTGCCCTACTGAAATTGCTGAGTTCAATAAAAATTTTGGTGAGTTCCGCGATCGCAGCGCAAACCTCATCGGCGCTTCTACCGATTCGGAATTCGTTCACCTGGCGTGGAGAAAAAATCATGATGACCTGCGCGATCTGAAATTCCCGATGCTGGC
>NZ_DAIQRQ010000106.1:0-9272 GCF_036786105.1 Ohtaekwangia sp. | reverse complement strand
GATGCATCGCCTGTAGTAACAACTACAAACGCACCGGGTTCAACTTTTTCATTGGGTGTTCACACTGTGACATACGAAGCAACGGATGCCGCGGGCAACAAACAAACGTGTTCCTTTACGGTAACGGTAAACGATGTAACCAAGCCGGTATTTACCAATTGCCCCAATGATATAGCTGCTACTACCAGCACCACATCGTGCAACGCAGTCGTGACCTGGACCCCACCCACGGTAAGTGATAACTGCGATACGTCACCGGTGGTAACGGCAACCCATACACCCGGCTCAACATTCGCTGCCGGTATACATATCGTTACGTATGAAGCTACCGATGCAAGCGGTAACAAAGAAACTTGTTCATTCACCATTACGGTGACTGATGATACTGATCCCGTGTTCACCGTTTGTCCTGCGAACATGGTTCTCACTACAGATCCATCATCATGCACAGCTACCGGGTCGTGGACCATGCCGGTTGTTATTGATAACTGTACAGCAGCACCCGTACTTACCAGCAACTTTAATCCGGGCGATCCATTCCCGATCGGTATCACTACTGTAACCTATACGGCACAGGATGCTGCCGGAAATTCAGCAACCTGTTCGTTCACGGTAACCGTGAATGACAACACTGCGCCTGTTATTACCGGATGTCCGGCCGATATCAATTTAACTACCGATGCTACATGTCAGGCCATTGCCACGTGGACGCCACCAACGGCAAGCGATAACTGTTCGGCAACACTCACCAGTACGCACAATCCAGGCGATGCTTTCCCGACCGGTAGCACCACCGTTACGTACACGGCCACTGATGGTGCCGGCAATGTTACGACTTGCTCTTTCCACGTGATCGCCGGCGATGCCATTGCACCGGTATTCAGTAATTGTCCCGGCAACATTACCGCTTTCGCGGATGACAATGCCTGCGGCGCGCATGTGCGCTGGACGCCACCCACCGCCAGCGATAATTGTTCGGGAACTGTAAGCATTACATCTGATCACGCGCCCGGAGATTTCTTCGCGGAAGGCACAACAACGGTGACGTATACAGCTACTGATATTTCGGGAAACCGCACTACATGCTCGTTTACTGTTACCGTGAATGACACCACATTACCCGTTTTCAAAAATTGCCCCGGCGATCTGTCGGTAGCATCAGACAATTCATGTGGGGCCGTAGTAAACTGGACACCACCCATTGCTTCCGACAACTGTGGAGTGGCCAGCGTAACCAGCACACATCAGCCCGGCAACAGGTTCGACACCGGCATCACGGAAGTGATCTATACTGCAACCGACATCCATGGCAATGTTTCGGTTTGTCAATTCAATGTAAAGGTGCGCAATGGTGAAGTGCCTTCTATCGAAGGTTGCCCGGCCGATGTATCGGCAAAGGCTGGCGAAAGCGGTGAGGTAGTTGTGACCTGGGAACCTCCCACGGCCTCCACACGATGTGGTCCGCTAACGATGACCAGCTCGCATCAACCCGGCGATATCTTCCCGGTGGGCACA
This sequence comes from Ohtaekwangia sp., assembly GCF_036786105.1. Classification (NCBI taxonomy): domain Bacteria; kingdom Pseudomonadati; phylum Bacteroidota; class Cytophagia; order Cytophagales; family Fulvivirgaceae; genus Ohtaekwangia; species Ohtaekwangia sp. Next base: position 7,757 of record NZ_DAIQRQ010000106.1, on the reverse strand, counting down.
ACCCCGGTAACATATACTGCATCAAACGATGCGGGTACAACGGCAACCTGTACGTTCAATGTAATCGTATCGTATGAAGATCTCGATATTGAAGTGACCAAGGTAGTGACACCGGACGGTGACGGACAAAATGATGAGTGGATCATTGCCCGCATCGAAAAGTTTAACCGGAACAAAGTACTCATCCTCGATCGTTGGGGAAGCGTGATCTACCAGGCTAACGGATACAACAACACAACTATATCGTGGAACGGCATGAATACGAATGGCGTTCAGGTACCCAGCGGCACGTATTACTATGTGATTGAAGTGAATTTCCTGGAGAAACATTTGAAGAAGAGTGGATTTTTTGAACTGCTGCGATAATATGGGGAGAGCGATACGAGATCATTTTTTATACTCCGCATTACTCGCAGCCTTGCTGTTGCTGGTATGTCAACCCGGTATAGCGCAGCAAAAGGTGCAGTTCAGTCAATACATGTTCAACAACCTCGTCATCAATCCCGCGTATGCCGGTGCGGATGAAGCACTGAGTCTTACGTTCATTCACCGCGCCCAATGGACGGGTGTTGATGATGCTCCCACCACGCAGACATTAACGGGCCACACACTGTTCAAGAAAAAACATTTCGGGCTGGGTGCTACATTGGTGAACGATCAATATGGCGTGCATAAAAATCTGAGCGCGCTAACCGACTATGCTTATCACTTGCAAACCGGCAAGCAGTCGTTCCTCTCCTTTGGTTTGCAGGCAGGTATGCATAATACACGTTCAGATTATGCCTCATTGATTGGCGGTGTCACCAACGACCCCCGGCTATATGCCAATGTATCCGAGACTTTCTTTGATTTTGGTGCAGGTGTTTATTTCAGGAGTCCGAGGTTGCACGTTGGTTTTTCGGCACCTCAACTATTGCCGGAGACTATCAACCTGGCTGATACGCTATCGGTGCGCCTGAGCCGCACGAACTATTTTTTGTTTTCCAAATACCGCGTCAGGCAAAACGAGAGCATCGAGTATGAACCGTCCATCCTGTTAAAATATTTTCCGGGGCTTCCCTTTTCGTTTGATGTGAACATCAACATGATCTACCGCAACGTGTTAACACTCGGGCTATCGTACCGAAAGCAGGAGTCGGTGGATTTTTTATTGAAGGCACAAATCACACCGCAGTTCCAGATCGGCTATGCGTACGATCACGCCATCGGCAGCGTAGCAAGGCTGGCCAATGGATCGCATGAACTGATGGTGCAGTATCTTTTTAAATTTGTAGAAACCAAGGTGGCCTCGCCGAGATAAGTGTAGTATGATCAACCTCCGAAATATAGTGCTGCCGCTTTTGCTACTTTTGCTGCTTGCTGCGTTGAGCGTGGCGCGCGGCCAGCAAACCGTTTTCGGGTTGTTCAGAAACGATATAAACCTGGGCGACAAATACTATAAGGATAAAGATTACCTCAACGCCCTGAAACTATACATGGAGGCCGCCAGGCGCAATCCCGATGTGCAGTTGCGCGTAGCCCGCTGCTATTATTCCCTGAAAGAATATACCAAAGCTGTTTCTTATTACGAACGTTACCTGCAGGAAAAGCGATCTTTGCCGTGGAGCGATACCTATTTTTATGCAGAAGTGCAGGCCGCCACAGGCAACTATAAAACTGCCATTGAGTATTACCAGAAACACCTCGCCAACAAAAAAGATGATGAACTGGCCATGCGCAAAGTATGGCGCCTCAGCAACATTCAATACCTGTACGAAGACTCCGCACATATAACTGTACGTCCGCTGTCGTTGAATACGGCATACGGAGAGCTTTGTGCCGTGCCCTATAGGAACAGGATTGTGTTTATGTCGAACCGGAAAGAGGCCGAGCTGGTAGAGAAAGTGAATGCCTCCATGAACGCACCTTTCTACAAGATATATTCAGCCCGCGTGCTTCCGGGTAGCGGTAGCAAGACTGGTCATCAATACGATAAAGCAACACTTTTCAGTAAAGAACTCGCTTCAAAGCTCAATGCAGGGCCGGTGGCCTTTTACGATAAGGAACAAAAGATGGTGTTTGTGGCATCCGCTCACGAAACCGGTAATGGCGGACGCAGAAGCCTGCAGTTATTTTTTGCCGAATGGAAAAACGGTGCGTGGACGGAGAGTACACCCTTTCCGTACAACAGCAAGTATCACTCCATCAGCGATCCCACCATCAGCGAAGATGGAAAGGTGCTTTACTTCTCGTCTGACATGGGAGGCGGCCTGGGCGGCCGGGATTTATATAAGTCAACCTTTGTAGACGACAAGTGGACACAGCCCGAAAACCTGGGCGAAACGGTGAACACACCTTATGACGAAGCGTTTCCATTTCTCCACCAAAACCGAACGCTATACTTTGCATCCAACGGCCACCCCGGCATGGGCGGCTTCGACATCTTTGAAACTGCCATCACAGCCGATGGCTACAGCGAACCGCGCAACGCCGGTTATCCCATCAACACCAGCTACGATGATTTTGGTATGGTGGTCGATTCGCTTGATACGCACGGCTACTTTTCATCGAACCGGAGAAGCGGAGGCTACAACGATGACCTTTACGAAGTGGAGATGGACATCCAGACATACCCGGTAACGATTGCCGGTGTGGTAAAGATGAAAGAACATGCCTGGAGCGACTCGTCTGCGCTGGCATTGCTGCCTCACGTGCGAGTATATCTTATTGATAAACTGCGCAACACCACCGTGTATGAAAGCAGGACAGACAGCAAAGGCAACTTTTCCGTGACCGTACCTTATTTTAGCGAATATGTAATACGGGTGGTAACAGATGACGGCAAGGAAAGCTTCGTTGTATTGGAAATACCCAAACACCAGCGGCAGGTCAGCGCCCATGAAATTGTATTTGTAAAAGACACTTTTTAAGAAATATAGCGATCGAGATGATATGAAAGGCTCTTCATTACTTCCACGCACAGCACATAACGTTAAGCCCCTGCTATACGGAGTTGTTGTTTTATTGGCCGCCCTGCTGGCGCATGCACCCGCCCTGGCACAGGTAAAACAACTGATCCAGGTAAAAACATTTGATGAGCGATTAAAGCCCATGAAGAATGTAGAAGTATCCATCAACGGCAAACCTTTTTTCTCTACGGGCGATAAAGGTGAAGTGTTCACCGAATTGCTGGAAGCAGAGCTGCCCATCAAAACACTCAAAATAAAAAATGAACAGCTTGAGCCAGCCGCCTGGAACCTGAGCAAAAGCATTCTCGAAATTGTAATACGCAAAAAGAATTACCAGGTAGTAACGCTTACGGTAAGAGACCGTAATACGGGTCCGGTGGCCAACGCAGCGGTAACGTTCCGGGGAAAGAAGACCGCCCAATATACCAGCACCGCCGAGGGCAAGCTGGAGTTGCCGATCGCGCTCGATGAAAAAATTACCGGCGCGGATCAATTCACCGTAAAAGGTTACAACGTGATAGACTTCCAGCAGCAGACTAACAGTGAAGCTCTGCTTACTGTAGAGTTTATAAAGCCGGTGGCTGCTATACCCCAGGAACAAACACCGGTGGCCAGTGCGCGGGAGAACACGGCCGCTGCAGACCAGGCCGTAAATAAAGACTACTTCAGGAATTTTGATATAGACCGCCTCGACTCCATTCAGTCGCTCACGGTATTTTACGCAATCTTCAAGAATGTGTCTATGAAGAATATGGACGCTGCCACCCGTGCCAGGCTGGATAGCAAGTTCAACCAACTGGTAACACAGCTTGAAGATTCACTGCGCCATGACCGCAATGTCTTTATGGGTAAGATCTCCGACTCCTCATTTGTAAGCGAAGACATCCGGAACCTGTTGAAGCAAGCCCGGGCAGAAGGCCAGGGTCTGCGCACGCAGCGAACCGAGTTTGATGAAAAGATTCACATCATTGATCAAAAGCTGCAAAGAGGTTTTACCAACCTCGATGAAAACACACGGGCCATGGTCTTTAACGACCTGATGGCGTTGGAACAATTGCTGGCTGAAAATGAAAGTCGTTTTTATAAAAACCTGAGCGACTACCGGCAGATCATAAACAGTTTGAAAGAAAAGTATTTTGATTTTCAACAGCTGGAAAACAAACTCTCTGAAAGTGAGGCCAGGCGCTTGCAGGAACAGCAGGCTTTCCGCAGACAGCTCTTTCTCATTTCGTTGGTGGCGCTGGTGTTCGGCATATTGATCGTATTGCTGATCAGGTTTAGCAATCGCCTGCGCCAGCAGAAGAAAGACTTGCTGGTAGCGAACCAGGAGGTGAAGCGCGTAAATGAAAACCTGGAAGCCATTGTTGAAGATCGTACGAAATTGCTTGCCGAGGCAAACCGCGAACTCGACACATTTCTCTACCGGGCCTCGCACGACCTGCGCTCACCCGTCTGCTCGATCATCGGGCTTTGCAACATCGCCCTTCACCTTTCCAATGGTGAGCCGAAAGAACTTGTACAACGCGTAGTCAATACCACCGAGGGCATGGACAAGCTTCTGAAAAAACTGAGCATCATCAGCGAGATCAATCAACCTACAGGCTATTCATCCATCACGCTGCTTAGTATGGTAGAGAATGTACATAACCGCTATCGCAACATTATTGAAGAAAGACGTGTAACGTTTGAGGTGCATTGTCCGGCCGATCTCGTTTTTTATTCCTATCCCAACCTGGTAGAGGTAGTAATCACCAACCTCGTAGAGAATGCACTCATCTATGGTGGCGAAGGTTCGCGCGTCATCTTCAAGGCACTTATACAAGGAGACGAAGTTCGGTTCAGCATTCGGGATAATGGTATGGGTGTAGACGCCACCATTCAGCACCGCCTCTTCGACATGTTCTTTAAAGGGCATGCTGATTCCAAAGGCAACGGGCTGGGACTATATATCGTGCAAAAATCCGTGCAGGCCCTTGAAGGAAATATTTCACTTGAGTCAGTACCCGGTGAGTATACCGAGTTCACGGTTCAGCTTCCTGTACATGCCAACACAGCCAGGTTAAATACACGGAAGTCAGGTCAGGCCGTTCTCAACGAACCGGTCTGACACAATTACGTGTATAATTTTTAAGTACATTCAGGCAACCTTCGCATGCCTGCGTGGTCGTTCAATAGATAATTATTCGCCATTCCCGTTGTAACCTTTTTTTATAATCAAGTATCCTATTGACATAACCGTATACCGCCATGCTTAAAAATTACCTGGTCGTAACTTTCAGAAACCTCCGGAAGAACGGTTTCTATTCTTTTATAAACATCGCCGGTCTTGGCATCGGCATTACCTGTTCCATCCTCATTATCCTTTGGGTAGCCGATGAGACTTCATTCGATAAATTTCATCCCAAAGCAGACCGGCTATACCAGGTATGGGTAAATGCCTATTTCGATGGGCGTATAAACTCGTGGACTTCTGTTCCTCTTCCCACAGGCGATGCGATGAAGCCTGCTGATGCCAACATCGTGCATGCAGCGGTTGTCGATTGGGGTGGCGACCATCTGCTGGCCGTATCGGATGATAAGCGTATGAATAAGCGGGGCTTCAATGTGGGTGAAGAGTTTCTTGAAATGTTCCAGTTCCCGCTCATCGCAGGCAATGCCGAACAAGTACTGGATGATGCCAGCAACATTGTTATTACTGAATCTACAGCAAAAGCGTTCTTCGGTAATGAAGATGCCATGAACAAGATCATCCGGGTCGACAATCAGTTTGATCTTAAAGTTGCCGGTATACTGAAAGACATTCCTTCCAATTCATCCTTCCAGTTCGATTTTCTTTTACCCTACAAGCATTGGCATAACACGAGCGAGTGGCTGAGACGAAATGAAACCAACTGGGGCAACTATTCTTTCCAGGTATTTGTGGAGCTCAACGATGCGAAAAACAAAGCAGCTGTTGAAAACAGCATCCGCAGCATGCTTGCCCAACATGGCGAAGACAAGGAGATAAAACACGAGTTCTTTCTATACCCGCTCCTCCGCTGGAGGCTATATTCCAATTTTGAAAACGGTGTAGAGCAAGGCGGCATGAGCGACTACGTGCAGCTCTTTACCATCATCGCGGTGTTCATCATTGTGATTGCATGCATTAACTTCATGAACTTAGCGACAGCAAGAAGCGAACGCAGAGCACGCGAAGTGGGTGTGCGGAAAAGTGTTGGCTCGCGCAGACGCGAACTGGTATTGCAGTTCCTTGGCGAATCTATACTCATTGCATTCATTTCATTTGTCATCGCTGTTGTTGCCGCGCAGTTATTGCTGCCCTACTACAACACCCTCGTTGATAAGAAATTATTTATAGACTATACCAGCAAAGAGTTCTGGATTTTTTCATTAGGACTGATATTCTTTACCGGTGTTATTGCCGGAAGCTATCCCGCCTTCTACCTGTCGGGATTCCAACCGGTAAAAGTGCTGAAGGGCAAGCCTACTATCGGTAAAGGTGCCAGCCTGCCGCGGAAGATTCTCGTTACAATTCAGTTTGGCTTCTCCATTTTCCTGATCATATCCATGTTTGTAATCTATAACCAGATTCAGCTTGCCAAAGGCCGCGATATCGGTTACTCGCAGGAAAACCTCATCACCATTCCGCTCAACAAAGATTATCACGACAACATGCAACATCTCAAAGTGGAGCTCCTCGCTACCGGTGCTGTGGAGTCGCTGGTGCGTGCCAACAGTGCTATTACCGACATCAACTCCAATAACTTTTTAGGATGGCCCGGAAAACCGGAAGAATTGAAAGTGATCTTCACCACCATTGTTACCGACTACGACTGGGCCAAAACCATGGGCGTGAAAATGATAGAAGGCCGCGATTTTTCGGAAGACTTCAAATCCGATAGTCTGGCCATTGTTGTCAATAAAGCTGCCATCAAGGTTATGGGCCTGAAAGATCCTATCGGTACAGAGCTGGAATTGTGGGGAAAGAAATACAAGCTCATTGGCGTTTGCGATGACGTGCTCATGGGTTCTCCTTATGAAGAAGTAAAGCCTATGTTTGCTGTGCTCGATGACTGGTGGGGCTCCGTAACGATCCGGTTAAAGCCGACGCAGGATCTGCAAGGCTCATTGAAGAAGATTGAAAACGTATTTAAGAAATATGGTCCGGCCTATCCCTTTGAATATACTTTCGTAGATGTGGAGTTTCAGAAAAAATTCACCACCATTAACCTGACCAGCCGCCTCGCCAGCCTGTTTGCTATACTTGCCATTGTTATTACCGGGCTCGGATTGTTTGGACTCGCTTCTTTTACGGCCGAGCAACGTACCAAAGAAATCGGCATCCGTAAGGTTTTGGGCGCATCGGTATCCAGCGTGGTGAGTCTCATCAACCGCGATTTTTCTATTCTGGTTATCATCGCCTTCGTAATCTGGGCACCCTTGTCGTGGTGGGCCATGAACAGCTACCTCGAACGCTATACAATCCGGACAGAAATTGCCTGGTGGATATTTCCGGCTACAGGAGCCATTGCCCTTGTCTTTGCATTACTGATCGTAAGCACGCAGGCACTGCGAGCTGCCCATTCCAACCCGGTAAATTCTTTACGGCATGAGTAAATATTTCCCGGTGTAACCTATATATATACCACCTGATCAGGTTTATCAAAATCGTCACAGAACATCATGCATCGAAAGCAATGAATAACATGTTACGAGGCTTTCGCGTAGTTCCTTGTGCTGCGATGTAGTTGGTCAAACTCACGCGGCATTTCAATCTGCTTTTCATAGTAAAGTGTACGCGCGAAAGAT
>NZ_DAIQRQ010000051.1:13375-40594 GCF_036786105.1 Ohtaekwangia sp. | reverse complement strand
GACCCCCTGATTATGAGTCAGGTGCTCTAACCAGCTGAGCTATGGGCCCTGACAATGAGGGCGCAATTTTACATATTTCAATGTGAATCCACAAGGCATTAGCTTCTTCTACGGGCTATTTTTTTAACACTTTTTTGTATTCCGCCTCATCAAATCCAAGTAACAGCACTTTTCCATCTTCTTCGACCAACGGACGCTTGATCACACTCGTCTTTTCTTTCATCAATGCCACGGCCGCACTTTCATTTTTCACACCGGCTTGTACCGACTCATCCAACTGTCGCCAGGTGGTACCACGTTTGTTCACCAGGCTCTCCCATCCTACTTGCTTGCTCCACGATTTTAACTTGGCATCAGTTATACCTTTTGTTTTATAATCGTGAAATTCAAATTCAACGTTATTTTTTTTCAGCCAGTCGAGCGCTGACTTTACTGTGTTGCAGTTCTTAATTCCGTAAATGGTCATAGCGGTTCACTGAAAATTATAGTAGTTTGTCATCCCAAAACCGAAGGTATGAAGATTACGATCATAACAAAACTGATTTGCCTCCTTGCACTTGGCGTGGTCATCTCCTGTCGTCAAAAAACAACTGAAACAGTTATGAAACCAGCTACAGATCCACACTCGTATGCCCAACCCGCCGAAGCCCGTGTAAAACATTTACAGTGGAAAGCTATGGTCGACTTTGATCACAAAATTATCCGGGCCGTTGCTACCTGGACGATTGAAGTGAATGCCAATGCCGATCTCATTACGTTTGATACGAAAGGATTGTCCATTGAAAAAGTAACGCTTAACGATAACGTTGCAGCGGAGTATCGACTCGCAAACAACGACAGTATATTAGGGCAGGCGCTTGCTGTACTACTGAAACCGGGAACAACACAGGTGAGCATCACGTACCAAACCAGCCCTGATGCAGAAGCATTGCAATGGCTAAGTCCGCAACAAACCGCAGGTAAAAAGTTTCCATTCCTCTTCACGCAATCGCAAGCAATCCTCGCCAGAAGCTGGGTGCCATGCCAGGACTCTCCGGGCATACGCTTTACGTATGACGCTGAAGTAACCGTGCCGAAAGATTTACTGGCGTTGATGAGTGCATCTAATCCGCAGGCGAAAAATGAAACCGGTATATATACATTCTCGATGAAGCAGCCCATACCATCCTACCTGCTGGCGTTATCGGTGGGTGATATAGCCTTCAAATCCATCAGCGATCGTAGTGGTATATATGCAGAGCCTTCATTGGTGGATACCTGTGCCTGGGAATTTGCCGATCTTGAAAAAATGATTGCAGGTGCAGAGGAACTATATGGTAAGTACCAATGGGATCGCTACGATGTGCTGGTGCTTCCGCCAAGCTTCCCATTCGGTGGCATGGAGAATCCGAGACTTACTTTTGCAACGCCTACCATATTGGCTGGCGACCGCTCGCTTACTTCGCTCATCGCACACGAACTTGCTCACAGTTGGTCGGGCAATCTTGTAACTAATGCTACGTGGGATGACTTCTGGCTGAACGAAGGATTCACAGTATATTTCGAGACACGTATCATGGAAAAACTGTATGGTAAAGATTATGCCGAAATGCTGGCATCGCTCAACCTGCAAGGACTTCATGAAGAAATAAAATCACTTAACGAAGCAGGTTTATCTGCCGATACAAAACTGAAGCTTCATCTGGAAGGCAGAAGTCCCGATGATGGTGTAACGGAAATTGCCTACAACAAAGGATATTATTTTCTTCGTACGATAGAAGAACAAAACGGCCGCGATAAGTTCGATCAGTTTGTAAAAGACTATTTCTCGCAGAATGCTTTCAAGGTAATGACGACTGAAGAATTTATACCATTCATGAAGACATACTACCAGGAAAAGTTCTCAATAGCATTAGCGGATTCTTTGTTCCAGGATTGGATCTATACCGAAGGACTTCCCTCTTATTGTCCGAAGCCGGTGTCGGATCGTTTTGCAAAAGTAGACGCAGCACTTGCGCAATGGAAAGCAGGCAATGCTATAACAGGCTCAACAACATCCTCCTGGAGCACGCATGAATGGCTACATTTTCTAAAGAATCTGCCTGACACATTATCACCCGGGCAAATGACCGCGCTGGACGAATTAGGGAAATTTACAGCATCAGGTAATTCAGAAATTATTACAGCCTGGGGTGTAATTGCCATTCGTAACCACTACGAAAAAGCATATCCCAAAATCGAAACGTTCCTGATCAACACCGGACGGAGAAAGTTTTTGATGCCCCTGTATAGCGAGCTGATCAAAACTCCGGAAGGTAAAAAACGCGCTGTAAGTATATATAGTAAAGCACGACCGAACTATCACTTCGTAGCAGTAAGCAGCTTGGATAAGCTTTTGAAACAGTGAGATCGTTAATTTTTACAGGTTAATCGTTACAAAAATCTCCCACAGAATCACAGAGTATATTTCTGTGATTTCTATGGGAACTTAAATATCAAACAAGGAATACCGATCAAAGAATGTTGAAGGCGGCAGCCCAAAAAACTATTTCCTCAAAGACTTTACAAAGCGCTCGATATCTGTTGGCAGGTCGGAAGCATCTTTGAGCAGGTTAATGAAGGCACTGCCTACAATGGCACCGGTGCTATAGCTGGCTGCACGGTTAAATGTTTCCTGGTTGGATATACCAAAGCCGATCAGGAATGGATTCTTTAGCTTCATCGCCTGCAATCGCTCGAAATACGCAACCTGCTCGGGAGAGAAATCACCTTTGGCGCCTGTTATACTGGATGCCGAAACAGCATAAATAAATCCTTCGGTAACAGCATCGATCTTGCGAATACGTTCTTCTGATGTTGTAGGCGATATCAGGAATGTATTGCAAAGATTCACTGATTCGAACAGATCTTTATATTGTTCTTCAAATTCGTGAAGTGGTAAATCAGGAATAATCACTCCATCCACGCCGATCGCCGAAGCATCTTTGGCAAATTTCTCGATGCCATATTGCATAACGGGATTTATATAGCCCATCAGGATGATGGGTAACGATACATGCTGGCGGATCTCTTTCACCTGGTCAAGCAGCGTAGCCAGCGTCATGCCATTATCCAACGCAACTTTGTTACTGGCCTGTATCGTGGGACCATCGGCAACCGGGTCTGAAAAAGGTATACCAATTTCAATGATATCAGCTCCTGATTTTTCGAGGAGTTGTGCTATGCGTACGGTATCGTTCAAAGCAGGAAAGCCTGCCGTAAAGTATATATTGAGGATATTGTTTTTCTTTTTGGCGAATAATTCTGTGATCCTGTTTTTCATAGTATTGGTCGTTGAGGAATGAGGTTTTAAACTGGCATACTTTATAAATAATTATATCAGTATTTACCCCATCGGATATAGGTTTCCAGGTCTTTATCTCCCCTTCCGGAAAGATTGATGACCACTACATCATCCTTATCAAATTCAAACTGATTGATTGCTGACACAGCATGCGCAGATTCAATAGCCGGGATTATACCTTCCAACTTGCTCAATTCTATGCCGGCGGTCATCGCTTCATCATCGGTAGCACTTACAAATTTTACGCGACCGGTTTCACACAAATGCGCATGCATCGGGCCGATACCGGGATAGTCCAATCCCGCAGATATAGAGTGCGGCTCCACAACCTGACCATCTTCTGTTTGCATTAACAACATACGGCTGCCATGCAATACACCTACTTTACCTAACACTGTTGTTGCAGCAGACTCTCCGGAATGTATACCTTTACCCGCTGCTTCAACACCTACAAGGTTAACATGTTCATCTTGCAGGAAATGATAAAAGGCTCCGGCTGCGTTGCTTCCACCGCCTACACAGGCAAATACATAGTCAGGGTATGGATTGCCAATCTCCTCTTGCAATTGCTTTCGTATCTCCTGGCTGATCACCGATTGAAAACGAGCCACCATATCAGGATATGGATGCGGCCCTACTACAGAACCAATGATATAGTGTGTGTCCGTAGGATTATTGATCCAGTGACGCATGGCTTCGTTGGTGGCATCTTTCAACGTCATGCTTCCGCTTAGCGCAGGCACTACCTTGGTGCCAAGTATACGCATACGCTCTACATTGGGGCGCTGGCGTTCCATATCTACTTTGCCCATGTACACAATACATTCCATACCCATCAGGGCACACACCGTGGCCGTGGCAACACCATGCTGGCCGGCACCAGTCTCTGCAATGATCTTCTGCTTGCCGAGTCGCTTCGCCAATAATATCTGGCCGATAGTATTGTTTACTTTGTGTGCACCGGTATGGCAAAGGTCTTCGCGCTTGAGGTATATTTTGGCACCATATTTTTCAGACATGCGTTTGGCAAAATATAGCGGTGTGGGCCGACCAACATAATTCTTCAGCAGATCGTCAAACTCCCTTTTGAAATCATCCTGCTCGATGATCTGGAGGTAATTTCTGCGAAGTTCCTCTACATTGGGATATAACATTTCGGGAATATAAGCTCCTCCGAATTGTCCGTAGTACCCACGTTCGTCAACAGTATATTTCATACGAATCTTATTTTATTGTCTGGTATATAGTTTAAATTCTTTGCCCTGGTTACAGGCATCAATCAACGCCTGCAGCTTGGGTATACTCTTTATGGCGGGCGCATCTTCCACACCGCTGTTCACATCAAGGGCATGTATATTCATACCGGTCAATGATTGTATTGCTTCTGCGTTCTTTGCCGAAATTCCTCCGCTGAGAAAGAACGGCACTTCCTGGTCGTAGTTTTTCAGTATGCTCCAGTCAAATACTTTAGCATTTCCGCCATAATATTTCCCTTTGGTATCAAACAAAAAGAAGTCAACAACCGGCTTATACGGTTTCGTTACAGCAAAGTCGAAACCATCACCTACTGAAAAGACTTTGATCACGCCTGTATTTTCATTTTTCAGGCTTTGGCAAAGTTCAGCCGATTCATCGCCATGCAATTGAAGATAATCCAGCTTAAATCGCTGAACGGCATCCAGCATTTTTTCTTCTGCTTCATTTACAAACACGCCTACTCTTTTTATCGAGCGGGGAAATATATCAGGAATCAGAAAATCTTCGCCAATATACCGGGGAGATTTATCATAGAAAATAAAACCCATATAGTTGGGCTGTAGCGCAGCCACCGCCTGTATGTTCGCTTCATCGCGCATGCCGCATACTTTAAGTTTTATTTCCATGCAGGATATATACTTATATTGATTTCTTACGCAGCTCGTCCATAAAATCCATCGCGGCCTTCTCCGGATGATCATGCTTCATAAAGTTCTCGCCCATCAAAAATCCCCGATACCCGTGCTTTCTCAGTTCAATGATCGTATCAGCAGAAGATATACCGCTCTCGGAAACCTTCACCACCGAATCCGGAATCATAGGAGCCAGCTTTTTGGAAATATCTATGCTTACTTCAAATGTTTTCAGGTTTCGGTTATTTACACCGATAAGGTCTGCACCTGCTTCCAGGTTTTGCTTTAGCTCATCTTCATCGTGTACTTCCAGCAATACTTCCATACCGAACGAATGCGCAAGGTCTGCGAGCTTCCTTGATTGCTGCGGATCAAGTACGGCAGCGATGAGCAGTATAGCATCTGCCCCCATTGATTTTGCCTCGATTACCTGGTATTCATCAATAGTAAAATCTTTCCGTATGATTGGACAAAAATTAAATTTCCGCGCGGTCATCAGATCGTCAGTGCTGCCACCGAATGACGGTGTATCGGTAAGCACAGAAAGAGCCGAAGCACCGGCTTGCAGATAACCGATCGTTGTACGCTCCACCGGAGCATGTGCGTTAATCACACCTTTCGATGGTGACTTCCGTTTGAACTCCGCAATAATTCCGGTTTTATCTTCACGGCAAATATACTTCTTCATGGAAACGGGTAACGTGGAAAAATATATACTACTCTCCAGCAACTTTACCGGCTGCTGTTTTTTCCGTTCTTCTACTTCTGTTCGCTTATAGGCAATAATCTTGTCGAGAATGTTCATAACAACTGTTTCGTTTAAATAGTATTTTTTAAAGTTGAAGTAATTTTTTAAATGCCTGTAGTGCTCTTCCGGATTCCAATGCTTCTTTTGCTTTTAATACTGCCACGGACAAGCCTTCTTGCTGATGACCGGTAAACAATGCCATCGCTGCATTTGCCGTTACTGCAGCATTCTGCGCAGGTGTGCCATTGCCTTCCAGTATCTTCATAAATACTTTTGCCGATTCTTCCACCGTATCGCCACCGTGAAGGTCTTCATATTTTAATTGGGGAAGATTGAGATCTGCCGGTGTGGCCAATCGCTCGCCACGATTGAAAAAGTATTTAAAAGCTCCCGTGAGTGACACCTCATCGTAGCCATCTACAGAATGCAGCACCACAAAATCTTTATCTGTATTCTGGTATAAATATCCATACTGTCGCGCCAGCTCAAGACTAAATACCCCGACCAACTGACGTTTCGGGAATGCCGGATTTACCATAGGCCCGAGCATGTTGAAGAATGTTTTTACACCCAACTCTTTGCGAATGGGTGCTACATTTTTCATGGCCGGGTGAAACAACGGCGCGTGCATAAAACAGATGTTGGCACGATCGAGACTTCGTTTCAATTCGTCTGTATCGTTGGTAAATTTGTAGCCGAAGTATTCCAGTACATTTGAAGAACCGCTCGCCGATGACACACCATAGTTACCATGCTTGGCCACAGGTTGCCCTGCTGCTGCCACCACAAAGGACGACAACGTTGATATATTAAATGTATTCTTACCGTCTCCTCCTGTACCGCACAAGTCCATTACCGGTTGGTCGAATTTTACCGGGAGACAAAGCTCCAGCATAGCATCGCGAAATCCCTGCAGCTCGTCTACGGTGATGCTGCGCATCATATATACCGTCATAAACGCAGTTGTCTGGCTCGGATTATATTTACCGGAAGCGAGGTCTACCAATACCTGCCTCGCAGTATCTTTAGTAAGGGAACGATGCTCGATCAGCTCGTTTAATATCTGTTTCATGTACATTCGTATTTATAGGAAGAACGGCAACTCAACTATATTTATTTTTTCAACCAGTTCTCAATCATTCGCGGTCCCTCAGGTGTCATAATCGACTCAGGGTGGAACTGAACACCTTTCACATCGTACTTCGTATGGCAAAGTCCCATCACGAGCCCCTCATCATTTTTTGCAGTAATCTTTAAGTCTGGCGTAAAGCTTTCGGGCAACACCGCCCATGAGTGATAGTGGGTTGCCTGAAATGTATCGGAAACTCCCGCGAATAAATATTCATCGCGATCTACCACGTTCACTTGCGATGTTACCCCATGAAGTACTTTCGGGATGTTATAGAGTTGTGCACCATATACCTCACCAATCCCCTGATGGCCGAGGCAAACACCGAGTATACTTTTCGATGGACCGTACTCTTTGATCACTTGCTTCATAATGCCGGCTTCATCCGGTATACCCGGGCCGGGCGAAAGCAGTATCTTGTCGTATTTCTTGACTTCCTCCACTGCGATCTTATCATTCCTGAAAATATCCATAGCATATCCCAGCTCACGAATGATGTGAACAAGATTGTATGTGAATGAATCGTAATTATCGAGAACCAGTATTTTCATTTTTGTAATATTTATTTTTTGTTCCCACAGACCTCACAGATTCACACAGAAATATATAAATGAAAGCTTCTGTGAAATTCTGTGAGTTCTGTGGGAGATTTTACATTTTTCTATAACTTCTCCGCCATGAGTACGGCCTTGCGCAAGGCAGTTAGTTTGTTGTTTACTTCCTGCAGTTCGCTTTCGGCGAGGGATTTTGATACTACTCCGGCTCCGGCCTGGTATATCAATTTGTTTTCATGGCTCAGAAATGTTCTGATCATGATGGCATGATTGAATGATCCATCGAAGCCGATGAAACCAATAGCACCTCCGTAAAAGCTTCGGTTTGTATTTTCATATTTATTAATGAGCGTCATGGCCATGTGCTTGGGCGCGCCCGACAGTGTACCGGCCGGGAATGTATCGGCAGCCATACCGATAATAGAAGAGTCGCTCTTGAGTGTACCAGTAACTTTGGATACAAGGTGTATAACGTGGGAGTAATATTGTATTTCCTTGAACACTTCCACATGTACACGGGAGGCATTGCGGCTCATGTCATTCCGTGCAAGGTCCACCAGCATAACGTGTTCAGCATTTTCTTTTTCATCTGCAGCCAGGCGTTCGGCAATCGCTGCATCTTCCTGGTCGTTGCCGGATCTGCGGAATGTACCCGCGATCGGATATATATGAGCTTTACCATTTTTTACCTGCAACTGCGCCTCAGGTGATGATCCCATCAGCTTGAAGCTCCCATAATCAAAATAGAAGAGATAAGGCGATGGGTTGATCGAACGCAGCGCCCGGTATACATTGAATTCATCACCTTTAAAACCACACTGAAACCTGCGCGATAAAACGATCTGGAATACATCACCACGATAGCAGTGTTCTTTACCTTTCTCAATTACTTTTAAAAATTCTTCATCGGTAAAGTTCGATTCCTCACCATTTATCAGCGAGAATTTATACGTAGCAAAGCGGTTGCTGAAAATGATTTGCTCGATCTTGTCGAGTGAGCCGGTCCCCTGCTGCTGATACGTGTGCTCGTACAGGCTCAGCTCATTGGAAAAATGGTCGACAACAATTACATAGCGATATAGTTTGTAAAGTATATCCGGTATAAAAGCGTTCTTGGGCTCTATTTTTACATCTTCAAAAAAGCGTACTGCATCGTATGCTATATAGCCAAACAGACCGCAGTTGGGATGTTTGCTTTCGGATGGAGCAACCTCAAACGAATTTCTGAAGGCTTCCAGCAACTGCGTTGCCTGCCCTACGGCTGCTAACTGGGATTGCTGCGATGTGCCATCGGGATATTGGATGGTAACATCGCTCTGCACTACCTGGAACGAAGCAATGGGATCGCAGCAGATGAATGACAGGCTGTTTTCATGACCATGATAGTCTGAGCTTTCGAGCAGGATGCTGCCTGCAAATACATCGCGAAGCTTCAGGTAAATATTTACCGGTGTGAGGGTGTCGGCAAGAAGTTTCTTCGAGTAAGTAGTGAGTTTATACTTCATGTCTGTTTATGTTTGGGCTGCTCCTTTGTTTGCTCTTGGCAGCGGGTGAAAATCATTTACAAAAAAGAAGGCCTGCTGTGAACAGCAGGCCTTCAACTTTATCGTATTAACATAAAAAGGCTGTTCACATATCGTGTTTCGATATATGCCACCACCAAGCTATGTTATTGAATTGTATCATTGTTTTTATTCAGCCTTCTTTTTAGGAGCTGCTTTTTTCTTGGCAGGAGCTTCAGCTACAGCTGTTGTTCCTTTTTTCTTGGAAGCTACTCTCTTCAAACGTGTTTTGATAGCTTTCTTATTTCTTGAAACGCCGAAAGAGCCTATTGTGCGCTTTCCTTTTTTGGATTTTTTATCTCCTCTTCCCATGAATTAATTTGAATTGATGCGGCAATAATAGTAAAGTCTTTACGGATTACAAATAGTACCGAAAAAAAATACAATCATTCCAACGGCCGCATCATGGCCGGAAGATAAATACCCGCCTTGTTTTAAGTTGACTATTTCCCGTCAGCCGGGAGCAGTGAAGGCACGCTCATCGCCAGCACACCCGGATACATCTGATGAATTTTTGAGAAGAATGTAACATTGCGCACGGTGATCTCTGAAAAGAAGATCATGTCTGGTCGCTCATCATACGCCATAGGGCTCGTAGCTGTTTCCGTAAATTTCCGAACGAAATACCCTTTTGATTCGAGCTCTCTCACAACGTCATCGCTGTAATTGTCCAAAAGCCATACCACACCGTTCATAACTATTTTGATGTTTTTTAAGAGAGACTGTGGCTACCATTATGCCAACCGCCCATATCGCATAATTAGGCCTATCGGGCAACGCTTAATTCCCAATACTAGAAGAAAAATCCCGGAGGGCCGTTACAGGTTAATTGTTACAAGGTATTGGAAGAGTCCATAACGGATAACGGAAATAAAATCCAATTGCACAAAGGGGCTCAAAGGAGAAGCAGAGTTACAAAGAGGTCTTCTGTAATTCTGTAAGGTCCGCGGGAAAAAATATTGAACAAGGAATATTGATCAACGAATGTTGAAGTTAAGTGCATCACCCACTAATCCCACCCACTCTTCCAGTGGCTCGTAGCTAGCAGCCAGCAGCTCTTTAAAATAAGTATCCGAGTCGCACGTAAAACATATTGCCGTCTTCGCTATGCGCCACTTCTGCTGATACTACAGCGAGGTTGAACGGTGTGAGCCATACTCCACCGCCTACACCGTGGTGCCATACATTGGATTTACCGGTGGGTGCACTGGGATCTATACCGTTGGCATCTTTATACCATACACGGCCTATATCGTAGAATCCCAATACTCCTACGGAGGCAGGGAACAGGTATGAGCGGAAGCTTGCCACCTTCAGGCGAACTTCGTTGTTACTATAGAAATCTTTATCGCCATAAAACCTGGTTTTGCGAAAGCCGCGAAGCTCTGTTTTACCATCCAGTATCTGTGCCTGGTAAAGTTGATAGTTTCCGGTGTTAACACCTCCTCCGGCTCGCAAGGCAAACGTGAGTTTCGCAGGGAAGCGGAACGTTTGGTAGAAGGCAATCGATGCATTGTGCGATGTAAAGTTACCGGCATCCGATTCAAATCCTTTCATGAATGTGGAGTACTGGTTGATATATATACCTCGCGTGGTCATCATGGGTTTATCGCGTGTATCGATGGTTATTCCGGTGTGAAGCCCTGCAAATGTTTTTGTATTCTCAAACAATGGATCGGTTAATGTGTTTGCATAGTCTACAATAAAACGCGAATCATTTTTAGGACGCTCGATCTCTACGCGCTGGTATACCGGGCCGAACTTGAACAGCCCCGATCCTCCTATGGGATGGGTAAGCAATGCCTGTAAATCTATTTCTTCGAGGCGAAGGCGATAATAGTCGATCGATCGTTTCAGGTTATAGTGCGGATCGTCTTTAATAGCACTATTGAACCTGGTTTCGTTACCCCAGCCAAAAAAGTTATTAACAAAGTTGGGAGCCTTTACATCGAAGTCGAGCATAACACCCCACTTGCCAAACACTTGTGAAAATCGTCCATCGTATTTAAAGTTATAGGAGCTGGTAAGCGGAGCATAGCTGGCCAGGAACAGGTGTTGGTTCTTGAACGGGGTTTTGCGGAATCCATGCGTTGTATACAGGAATCCTCCACCTATAAATACCCCATCATCGTAGTTGAATGTACCATATACAAGCGGTGCCAGCACAGGATATTTAAATGCTCTGCGATCGAACGTATTGATGGCAGGATCATTTGATGTCTTATCTGACAGATGGCGTTTTGAATTGATAGCGATACCATTCGATGTATCGTATATTTTATAGGGGCTCGCCCACCCTTTTATATCTGCTGTGTTCTGAACAGAATCGGCTCCATCACCACCCAATACGCGCACGGCAATTTTACCTTTGCCCTCACCCGTAAATTGAAATACATCATCTCCACCCAAGCCCAATAACCGCACTTCCCTGGTTTCGTGCGGAAAAAATTCGCGACTATATAGTTTATCAGCTCTATCGCCAGATTTATTGATCTTGTAGATGTTTACAATAACATCTCCATCCGGCTGATTCACTACTTCAAAGTATTCACGCTTATTAGAGCCTTGTACCGTTACTTCACGCGCCAGGAATTTATAGTGTTCCAGTGCATACTCCTGCAGATGGTCGCGTCTTGATTTCAGTTTTCGGATAATCTCTTCGCCATGCAATTTGTAAATAGGTTCGGGAAACTTCTTTATAGCCGCTTCAATGGTTTCATCGGTAAGCGCCTGCTGTAAACTTTTTGCCTGTTCGATCCAATCGGCTGCAGATGGCTCGGTAAGGAATGTACGATCGAAGAAGCGTGCGTTGAACATAAAGCCGGGTGTCCAGCGAACTTCTTCGTGAAAGCCTTCAAATTTAGGCAGTGCCCACCGGCGGCTCCATACTTTAGACAATACACCGTTGCTTACAAAAAATGCCTGGTCGCGGTCGCGTGGTATAGGCCGGTAATACTCGTTCTTCTTATCTTTGAATGAAGCCCAACGCCATTGATCATCGTGGCGGTCCCAATCACCAATCACGATATCAAAGAGTCGTGAACGCAATACAAATTTCTGATCGACCTCGTTGTCGTTATCTTCTGCCAGCTTGGCCAATACTTTATCGGTGCTGATAATTTTTTTGGAGCTGCCGAAGTATGGTTTGTCGCGGGCATCTCCACCGGGGCGTTCTTCAAACAACATCAGTGTATTGGCGAACTCTTTCCGATAAATGCCGAACCTCGGATCGTCAGGTATATATACTATACGCGGATTGGAATGGTAAATGCCGGCAGCATCGGCCAGGTACGGCACAACAACTGCACCATACGGATGGGCTGACGAGATTTGATCCTGCACCAGATCAGAAGCAAATGTTTTTTGCAACATAGACGGAATGGCCTTCTCCGGAAATTTTTCGATTGAACGAAGGGTATACTCCTGTCCCAGTGAATCGGTCAAACGAAGTGAGAGCGTTTGCATGCCGCCTCCTTTTTGAACGATCTTTAATCCACCGGCTTCCTTCCCGATATCAAACACAGGTACATCAATATCCTGCTTCCATTCATCGCGGTAGTTTTCGCCTAATATCTTTTTGCGAAACGTGTGTGCATCGTAGCGATCGCTGGCATGTACGCGTATGGTTGCCGGAAATTCAGGCCATGGCTGGCTACTGGCCGCAGGCAACTGTGCTACCGGCTTTACATTTACCTGGTATACCGGTTCATCTTTACCGATCTCAAAATACTGTATAGCCGAAGCGCCATCCGAGGCTATATCAATCTTTACAAATCCCTTCGCCGGGTCTGCAAATTGCGAGTAGCCTTTCTTCTTCACGAAAGTATATTTAGAACCGGCTCCGCTGGTAATATAGTGTACACTGTCTTTCCATGCGTATTGCAAAGCGTGTTCGTGTCCGGCAGCATATATAGTACCCGGATACTTTTCCATCAGCGATGACATCAACTGGATGTAGCGCTTGTAGATGGGATGTTGAGTATCCTGTATATCGCCTATATATTTACGAAAGAGTGGATAAATTGACCCAACAGCCGGCATGGGTATATACAGGCTCTTGTTTATATCCAACAGCGGGAAGAGATGGTCTTTCCAGGTAAATACACCGCCATGTTCTCCATACGTATACAGCGGATGGTGCGCGGCTACAATAATCCGTTTACCCTGATTGCGAACGAATATATCTTCCAACAACACCACAGCGTCTTCAGGACGCTTTACATCGCAGGGGCTATCGTCACCTTCGGGTTTATCCCAGCGATGCAGAAACCATTGAGAGTCTACGATCACCAACACAGCCTCATCACCTAACGGCACTTCTACAGGTCCGGGGCATGCACCTTCTGGTTGGAAGTGTACATTGGGCAGATACAATGAATCTATAAATGCTCCTTCTCGATTGATCTGCTGCCAGCCACCCCGCTGGCCCCGCTTCCAATCGTGGTTGCCCGGTACAAAATATACCTGTGCGTTAAAACCTTGAAGTAAATTGATTTGAGATCGTAGTATCTGTTCAGCCTCAGCACGACTACGGTTATTTACCTCGGGCATACCCTTGGGGTAAATATTATCACCCAGGAAAATTACCGCAGCGGGTGTCTTGGGATCGTAGTTCTTTTGGAGCGCCTCTTTAAGACCGTTGGTAGCCAGGTCGGGCTCACCGGCATCGCCAATCAGGTAAATGCTGAAATTCTTTTGCTGCGAAAAAAGCGGGCAACTGAGTAACAGAGATACAATAAAACAAGCAAGTCGAAGTTTATGCATAGGCGCAAATAGGGTATGATGGACACTGCAGCCAGTCTATATTATTAAAAAATTATGGCTATTTCATCACCTGTAAATCACAGACTCAAACTAAATACAAATTTTCTTAGTTTTAGGTTTATCTTTCACGAAAGTGTATGGCAGAGACGGAATTGGTCCAAAAATCGAAGGCTTACGCAGAAGAAATTCTAGCGAATAAGTTACCGAAAACCTGTGTATACCATAACCTCCGGCATACGCAGGAAGTTGCCAAGGCTGCACAGGAGATTGGCTCTGCTTTGCATCTGAACGATGACCAGATGGAGACGATATTGATCGCTGCCTGGCTTCACGATCTCGGTTATCTGAATGGCCCTGCTGACCATGAGAAGGAATCTGCTGCCATTGCTGCGAAGCTGCTCCGCGACTGGAATGCATCCGAGAAAAAATCGGAAGATGTGCAGCGTACTATTCTGGCTACCATTATGCCGCAATCTCCTAAAGATATCATGGGTGAAGTGTTGTGTGATGCCGATCTATCGCACCTGGCCAAGGCAGATATACGCGAACGTGGCTTGCTGCTGCGCCAGGAGATTGCCTCAACCAAGAATATACATTTTGGTTCGGAGAATGAGTGGCTTCATGCGAATCTGAAATTCATGAAAGGTCATGAATATTTTACTGACTACGGGAAGCGTATATTGCAGCCGTTGAAAAAGCAAAATATAAAACGGCTGAAGAATGAGCTGAAACCTGAAACCTCCACAGCCGGCCTGGAAGACATGGAAAAGGAGTTGCAGAAGCTGCGCAAGAAACTGGAAAAAAATTCGCGCCCTGACCGTGGTATCGAAACGATGTTCCGCACAACGCTGGAGAATCATACCAACCTGAGTGGCATGGCCGACACGAAGGCCAATATCATGATTTCGATCAATACCATCATTCTTTCAATTGTGGTCAGCGTTCTCTTTCGGAAGCTGGAAGATTTTCCGCACCTGGTAACGCCCACGCTGATATTGGTGCTTACGTGTCTGCTGGCAATCGTTATGGCAATTCTGGCTACGCGCCCCACGATTACGAAAGGTAAATTTACCCACGAGGATATTCACAATAAGAAAACAAACCTGCTGTTCTTCGGTAACTTTCACAACATGGAACTCAAGGATTACGAATGGGGCATGCGTGAGATGATGAAGGACTACGATTATCTCTATGGCAGCTTGATTAAGGATATATACTTTCTGGGGAAAGTACTGGCCAAGAAGTATAGATTTATACGCCTCTCCTACACCATCTTTATGTTTGGATTTGTAGCGTCTATTATAGCATTCCTGATCCTGACGATGATCTACTACCAACCCTATTCGATGCGCCAGCTACTTGCTCCCTGATAGCGGCAATACAAATACAATACATTCTTTTGGCTGGTTGCTTTGGTTGGGAAAGCGCATCCAGTTGCTAAGGCGAGCTTCTTCCCGGAAACCACATTTCTCCAGTACCCGGATGGAGGCTGTATTTTCGGCATCTACAAAGGTGCCGATACGGAAGATATCTTTCTGCCGCTGCAATATCGGCATCAGCTTTTGGCAGGCTTCGGTGGCATAGCCCTTGCCCCAGTAATTGGGACTAAAAATATACCCGAACTGTATCTTGCCCTGCTCATTAACAACGCCCAGGCTACCGATCAGCTTGCCACTATCGCGCAGGCGAATGGTGTATGAGTAGTCGGTGCCCTCCTTCCATGCCCAGGTAGCATATTGTATAAACGACCGTGTGTCATCAATGGACTTATGTGTGGCCCACGACATAAACTGTGTAGCCTCGGGTTTGCTGGCATAGGTATAGAAAATTTCTTCGGCATCTTCGTACCTTAGCCGCTGAAGAAGCAGGCGCTCGCAGGCGATCTGTTCCGGTAAATCCAGTTGAATCATTTTTCAAAGAAAAGTAGAAATGGCCAAAGGCAGCAACATCGTTCACCAGTATTTCAAAAAAGAAATCGAGGGCGTGAAAATCCTGGTAAAGGTTAATCCGATTCTTTTTACCGGAGAGGAGATTACGGTAGCGGCCGATGGGCATGCTGAGCTTCGGGAAATGGAGTTCGATGAAGAAATCTTTGATGATCTCAAAGCTGATGCGTTCGAAGAAGCCAGCCCACTCGAGTTTAATTTATACCTGAATGGATTAGTTTGAGTTAATACAAAATTAATCTCCCACAGAACTCACAGATTTACACAGAAGAAAACACGTTATCTGTTACACGTTAATAGATCTGCCTTCACGGATAACTATTAACCAGTAACGGATAACTATCGCCAAACGTCTAGCAGTCGGTAGCTGGCAACTTGCAGCTATTAATCATACTGCATAACCATCTTCCGGATACGGTCTTCTATTTTTTCGGAGGTTAGTTTTTCGCGGAGGCGGTCTACCATGATGGGGAATGCGAAAGGTGTAGGCTTATCGGGGTGCATGATGATGATCTTCTGATGTGCGATGCGGTCGAGTGCTCTTCGTAAACGCGCTTCCTCCAACTGGAAATCCATTACTTCATCGAAGGCTTGCCGCAGTAAGAGGTTGTGTGCGTCATAATCGTTAAATACATTGAAGAACAGCTGCGATGTCGATTGCAGGTGTCGATCTTTTACTGGCTTGCCCGGATAACCTTTAAACACAAGCCCGGATATAGCCGCTATATCTCTGAATTTTCTGCGTGCCATTTCGGTGGAATTTATACTCGCCTGTATATCCGTCATCAGGTTATCGCTGCCAAGTACATTTGTCTCTACCGCTTCTTCAATGGGTATGGGCTGATCGGACAATAGCTCAAAACCATAATCATTCATCGCGATGGAAAATGTTATAGGCTGAATCTGTGCAATGCGATGCGCCACCAGTGCGCCCATACCTTCATGCACAAAACGTCCTTCGAAGGGATACATGAGCACGTGATAACCTTCATCGCTTTGAAAATACTCGATGAGAAATTCCTCCTTGCCGGGTAAATGCGAGCGGTCACGCTGCAGATCGAATACAGGCTTCAGAAATTTCATTTCTTCATCCGTCTCTACCCCGCGCACTACTTCATCCAGTTTATTGCGGATCAGCTCACTCATTTGAGACGATAACGGCATACGTCCGCCTTGCCATGACGGCACAGCGCCAGACTTCCTATTAGTCTTGCGCACCTGTGCTTCCATATCTTTGATGCGCACAAGCTCCAGATTTCTTCCGGCAAACCAGAACACATCGCCTGGCGAAAGGCGCGATATAAAATACTCTTCTATCGTTCCTAAATATTTACCAGAGACAAAACGAACGAACAACGAACTGTCACCCACAATAGTACCCACCGAAAGCCGGTGCCGCATAGCAATAGCGCGATTCTCCACACGATATATACCGTTTATGATCACTACCTTTCGGTATTCATCATACGCTTGCAGCGAGTCGCCACCCGTGGTAATAAAGTTCAACATCCAGATCCACTCATCGTGTGTTACACTGGCAAAACTGAAAGTACCGGTAATTTCTTCGTATAATTTCTCTGCTTCAAATCCTTCGGAGATTGCGAGCGTGATCATATACTGCATAAGCACATCGAACGATCGTATATAGGGCAAACGGTCTTCCACTACTTTCTCCTTAATGGCCTGGCGGATGCCTGCGGCTTCCATCAATTCCAATGAATGTGTAGGCACGAAATATATACGACTCACTGCACCGGGCTGGTGGCCGCTTCTACCGGCACGCTGTAAAAAGCGCGCTACACCTTTCGGCCCTCCTATCTGGATAACGGTTTCCACCGGGCGAAAATCTACCCCGAGATCAAGGCTTGATGTGCATACTACCGCTTTGAGTTTGCCTTCATGCAATTGCTCTTCTACCCAGTTACGCAACTCCTGACTAATGGAGCCGTGGTGCATGGCCATCAGCCCGGAAAGCTCCGGAGCCTTGTCTAGCATCTTTTGATACCAGATCTCCGCGAAAGATCGTGTGTTGGTAAAGATCAGCGTGGTGCTGCTCTGCTTTACTATATCTACAACTTTTTGCAGCAAATGTATACCCAGGTGACCGGCCCACGGCATGCGATCAACAGAATCCGGCAGTATCGATACTACTTCAATCTTCTTCTCGATATCCGCTTTGATGATGGTATATTTCTTTTGATGATAATAGTTACCGAGCAACGCTTGCAACGCTTCATCCATGTTGCCAATGGTTGCCGATATACCCCACACCTTAAGTGCAGGCGCTATTACCTTGAGTCGCGATAGTGCAAGTTCTACCTGCACACCGCGCTTGGAGCCCATGAGTTCGTGCCACTCATCGGCCACCAGTACTTTCAGGTCTTTGAAAAAATCAGGATAGCCTTTTTGTGCCAGCAGTAAATGCAGGCTCTCAGGTGTCGTAATGAGCAACTCCGGTGGTTTTTCTTTTTGACGCTGTCGTTCCTTCAGCGATGTATCGCCGGAGCGAACCCCAATCTTCCAGGGAAGCCCGAGGCCTTCAACCAATCGGTTAGCCGATAGCTCTATCTCTTTGGACAACGCTCGTATTGGTGTGATCCAGATGGCCTGCAGGCCACTGTTCTTTTGTTTTTTATAGGTATCCGGGTGGCTGCGTATGAACTCCAGCATCAGTGGCATCATCAATGAATAGGTTTTGCCGCTGCCAGTAGGTGCGTTCACCAGGCCACTCTGCCCTCGCAGATATGCTTGCCAAGCTTCGATCTGAAATGCGAAAGGTTTCCAATCTCTTTCCGCAAACCAATCTTTTCCTACTTTTACAACATCAATGGCCATTGAAAATAAAATTAGAATTTCTGCGCATGGCAAAAAACATTTTTCATTGCGTGTGGTTTTAGGGTGGTAAAGGTCTGGAGATGGGGAAATACTCGATCAAAGAACTCGAAAAGCTATCCGGCATCAAAGCGCACACCATTCGCATCTGGGAGAAACGGCACAAAATTATTGCGCCTGCGCGAACCACTACCAACATCCGATTCTATTCTGATGACGATCTGAAGAAGATCATCAACGTATCGCTTCTTAACAACAACGGCATCAAGATCTCGCACATTGCCGACATGACCACCGATGAAGTGAATCAAAAGGTTCTGGAGTTCAGTGAGGCAAAGAATGATGTCGCCATACACATTGACCAGCTCATTGTGTCAATGATAGATATGGAAGAAGAAAGCTTCGATAAAAAACTCAGTAACCTGATTCTTCGCTTTGGCTTTGAAAAAACGATCGTTGAAATTATATACCCGTTCCTGGAGAAGATCGGTATACTTTGGCAGACGCATAACATTACACCTGCTCACGAACATTTTATCTCCAACCTGATCCGGCAGAAAATTATCGTAGCCATCGATGGGCTTGCTATACCTCCCCCAACCGCACCCCGCATGGTTTTGTTTTTGCCCGAAGGCGAAATGCATGAGCTAGGCCTGCTATTCTATAATTACCTGGCACGCAAAGAAAGTTACCGCACGTATTACCTGGGGCAGCATGTGCCGCATGACGATTTACGCGGGGTGGTTGAAGTGCATAAGCCGGACTGGTTGGTGACTTCCATTACAACGCCCGTGAATGAACCCGTTGACTACTATTTTCAAAAACTGTCGCGCGATTTTCCAAAGGCTGTCATTTGTGCTTCCGGCTTACAGGTAATTCGTCATAAAGGTCAGAAAATCCACAACGTCTATTGCTTCTCCACCGCAGCAGAATTTAAAGCTCTTATCAAAGGCTGATCGTATTCTTCAAAATTTCTGTTTCCCTTCAGATTTCTATCTAACTGAGAATCAGTCAGATATTTCATAATCAAAAATATTGTTTAATATTTTACAATATACATTAAACAAAATTGCAGCATAAATGATTTAATGAGTAAATTAGTTTAACATTATAAATAAAACATTAAACAACATGACCGCTACTGAACTTACGAATCAGATTGCAGATCTGCGAAGCACGCTCCAGACTTTTACGAGGCGGTTTACCAACGACCGGCAGGAGTCGCTTGATCTTGTGCAGGATACGATGCTGAAGGCATTGCTCTATCGTGATAAATTCAGGGAAGACACCAATCTAAAGGGATGGCTGTTCACAATCATGCGCAACACCTTTATTAACAACTATCGTAAATCGCAGCGTGCCAGGACCTCGCATGACAAAACGCGCGAGTTATATTTTTTACATGTGGAAGATGAGTATACATTTAATCGGCCACAAGAGAGCCTGGAGTTCAAAGAGATCTGGCGCAATGTGAACAATATTAAAGACGAGTTTCTCGCGCCATTCAAAATGTATACTTCCGGCTATAAGTATCATGAAATTGCAGAGCATCTGAACATTCCCATTGGCACGGTAAAAAACCGGATCTTCCAGGCGCGTAAAGAAATTCAGAAAAGATTACAGGGATATTGAGTAAATTCCTGCATAACCTATAGTTCACATGAGTCGCATTGCAGTGATAGGTTCGGGGTTCGCAGGATTGTCGGCCGCGTGTTACCTCGCCAAAGAAGGGTTTGATGTTACTGTTCTGGAAAAGAACGAATCGCCCGGAGGACGTGCACGACAATTCCAGGCAGATGGCTTCACTTTCGACATGGGCCCAAGCTGGTATTGGATGCCGGATGTATTCGAAAATTTCTTCGCACACTTTGGCAAAAAACCTTCTGATTATTACACGCTGCAGCGACTTGATCCTTCCTATCGCATCATATATAGCGCAGACGAAATTCTGGATATACCAGCCGGTATAGGTGCCCTCTGCGAACTGTTCGATGACCTTGAACCTGGAAGCAGCAAACATCTCCGACAGTTTCTTCAGGAAGGTAAATTCAAATATGATATAGGCATGCACGACCTGGTACACAAACCGGGACTATCCATGCGTGAACTACTTGATCCTGGTCTTGTAAAAAATGCACTGCAGTTGCACGTGTTTCAATCGATCGCCAGCTATATCCGCAAATTCTTCAGAGAGAAAAAACTGGTACAACTGCTGGAGTTCCCGGTACTTTTTCTGGGAGCAACACCCGACAAAACACCCGCACTGTATAGCCTGATGAACTATGCAGACATGGCACTGGGCACGTGGTATCCGCAAGGAGGCATGTATAAAATTATAGAAGGCATGGTATCGCTGGCAGAATCGCTGCAGGTAAAATTTGAATACAACAGCGCGGTAGAGCAACTCACACTCAACACCACAAAAGCAAAAGGCCTGACGGTGAATGGTACATTTCGCCCTTTCGATTATATCGTGGCTGGTGCCGATTATCATCATGTAGAGCAAAAATTGCTACCGGCTTCGCACCGCAGGTATAATGAATCGTATTGGCAAAAGCGTGTAATGGCACCATCCAGTCTTATCTTTTACCTGGGCATTCGTAAAAAATTGAAGGGCCTTCTTCATCACACTCTATTCTTCGACCAGGATTTTGAACAGCACGCACATGAGATCTATGAAAATCCGCAATGGCCATCAGCTCCGCAGTTCTATGTTTCTTGTCCCTCGCAGACCGATGCTACCGTAGCACCGGAAGGTTATGAAAATATATTTATACTTATACCGGTAGCACCGGGCCTTGAAGATACTGAAACTATGCGCGAAAAATATTTCGACATGGTGCTTTCGAGGCTCGAATATTTAACCGGACAATCGATTCGTGAATATATAGTATATAAACGCAGCTACGCGCATCAAAACTTTATAGACGATTACAACGCGTTCAGGGGAAATGCGTATGGTTTGGCCAATACCTTATGGCAAACGGCAAATCTTAAACCTTCCATTCTTAACAAAAAGGTGAGTAACCTGTTCTATACAGGACAGCTCACCGTACCGGGCCCGGGTGTTCCGCCATCGATCATTTCGGGCGAAGTGGTAGCACGTGAGCTTATCAAAAGACATCATCAATTTGTAAATTAACTTGTATGAAGGAAGTCTTCGACAAAGTATCCATCCGTTGCAGTCGCGTTACTACCAACGCCTATAGTACATCGTTCTCGCTGGGTATATTTTGCCTGGCGCAGGAACTTCGCGATCCTATCTATTCAGTATATGGATTTGTGCGCTTTGCAGATGAGATTGTTGATACTTTTCACGACTATAACAAAACGGATCTGTTACAGAACTTCCGGGCCGATACCTGGAAAGCCATTCGTGAGAAGATCAGCCTCAATCCTATTCTGAACAGCTTTCAGGCAACCGTAAACCGGTTTCATATTGAAGATGCCCTGATTGAACAATTCCTGAAAAGCATGGAGATGGACCTCTATAAAACAGAATATACTTCCGAAACTTTAAAGGAGTATATACTCGGGTCGGCAGAAGTTGTCGGCCTGATGTGTCTGCGCGTATTCACCAATGGCGACCATGCACACTATGAAACGTTGAAGCCGTACGCGATGCGCCTTGGCTCCGCTTTTCAAAAAATAAATTTCCTGCGCGACTTGCGGGCCGACTTTGTGGGCATGGGCCGAACCTATTTTCCGGGCCTTGATCTGCAGCATTTTAATGATGCCTGCAAAAAGAAAATCGAAGAAAGCATTGCCGAAGATTTCAATCAGGGCTATATTGGAATAAAACAATTGCCGCGATCAGCCCGGTTCGGTGTATATATGGCGTATGTTTATTACCTTGCCCTCTTCAAGAAAATCAGAAATACACCATCCGAAAACGTGTTGCAAAGCCGCATAAGAATCCGTAACAGACATAAAGCAAGACTCCTCGCCTATTCATTTGTAAAACATCAACTTAACATGCTTTGATGGAACACGTTATTCTGGTTGACGAGCAAGACAATGCTACCGGTACAATGGAGAAGCTGGAGGCGCATGAGAAGGGCATGCTGCACCGGGCATTTTCGATTCTCATCTTCAACTCCAAAGGAGAAATGCTGCTGCAAAAACGTGCAGCTGGTAAATACCACAGCGGTGGCTTGTGGACCAACACATGTTGCAGTCACCCGCTGCCAGATGAAACCATGGAGCAGGCTACACGGCGCAAACTGAAACAGGAAATGGGTATAGATCTGCAAACAGAGTATGCCTATAAATTTATCTACAAAGCCGCACTCGACCATGGCCTGACCGAATATGAGCTGGACCACGTATACGCAGCTGTATTTGATGGCGAACCCGCTATAAACACGGAAGAAGTAGAAGCGTGGAAGTATATGGATATAGCCAGCCTGAAGCACGATGCTGCTGCACATCCGGAGCGCTATACCTACTGGTTCAAGCTTATTCTCAATCACCCGGAACTTTCGTTGTTGCCGGCCTGATTATTTTCCAACTACCTGTCCTCATTGTAAACACAAAGAGCGTTCGCTTGTTAATACGGGCGGAGTGATCATTCTTTTTACATGAACAACGTTGAATTGAAACACGATAATCTTTCGATAGCGCAGCAAGTGATTGATCGGGATACAACGATCTTCTGGTTCAGAAGGGATTTGCGTCTGCAGGATAACGCGGGGCTTTACCATGCACTGAAAGATAATAGCAACGTGCTTCCCGTTTTTATTTTCGACACTGTAATTCTGAGTGATCTGGAAGATAAATGTGACAAACGCGTAGACTTCATTCACCGGTCGCTTTGTCATTTGCAGGAGCAGTTGGAAGAACGCGGATCTTCACTGCTGGTGGTATACGATGACCCGGTGCATTTCTATCAAAGCATTAACCCGAAAATAGTATATACCAACCACGATTACGAACCGTATGCCATGAAACGCGATGCTGCCATAAAAGAGATACTGGAAAGAAAAAGTACTACACTTAAAACGTTTAAAGACCAGGTGATCTTTGAAAAGCACGAGGTGATGAAAGACAATGGCGAGCCCTACACGGTATTTACACCCTATAGCAAAAAGTGGAAAGCCAAGCTGAATGCCTTTTATCTGAAGAGTTATCCTGCAGAAAAGTATTTCCGGAATTTCAAAAAGATAAAACCGATTGCTATACCTTCACTGAAAGATATAGGTTTTAAAGAAACGCAGGCAACCTTTCCGGAGCGCGTGGTACGAACGGCGATCATTGAAAAGTATGATCAGCAACGAAACTTCCCTGGTATCCGCGGCACCACACAACTGAGCATACATTTACGCTTTGGTACCGTAAGCATACGCAAGCTGGCGCAGATCGGAAATATGAAAAATGAAGCATGGCTCAACGAACTGATCTGGCGCGACTTCTATGCCATGATACTCTATCATTTTCCGCAGGTAGAAACGAAAGCATTCAAACCTGCATACGACAAAATTGAGTGGCTAAATAATCCGGATGAATTTCAACGGTGGTGCGAAGGCAAAACAGGATACCCGATTGTAGATGCCGGCATGCGCGAACTGAATACTACAGGCTTTATGCATAACCGCGTGCGCATGATCGCAGCCAGCTTTCTTGCCAAACATTTGCTGATTGACTGGCGATGGGGTGAAGCTTATTTTGCTGAAAAACTGCTGGACTATGATCTTGCATCCAATAACGGTGGCTGGCAATGGGCTGCCGGTTCCGGTTGTGATGCTACACCATACTTCCGTGTGTTCAACCCGGCATTACAAACCGAGAAGTTTGATCCGGAACAAAAGTATATCCGCAAGTGGGTACCCGAAGCAGGCACTGCAGCGTATAGCAAACCAATCGTGGATCATTCTTTTGCGCGCAGCCGTGCGCTGCAGGCTTATAAAGTTGCACTGGAATAAACGATACGATATGAAAGTATATCAACTAAAACGGACACAGGTATTGCCACTTACGTTAGCGCAGGCATGGGAGTTCTTTGCCACACCACGCAACCTCGAAAAGATTACACCCAGTCGCCAGCGCTTTACGATACTCTCTATATCGGGTGGCGAGAAGATGTATGCCGGGCAGATCATCTGCTATCGCATCCGAATCTTTCCGTTGATAGAGGTATACTGGACCACCGAGATCACCCATGTTCATGAACCCTTCTACTTTGCCGATGACCAGCGCTTCGGACCCTATGCGATGTGGCATCACCAGCATCGTTTTAAGGAAGTGCCGGGTGGTGTGGAGATGACCGATGAAGTACATTACGCTATTCCGCTAGGGTTCATCGGACGGCTGGCCAACGCGCTGTTTGTAGCACGCGAGCTAAAGACTATTTTTGATTATCGGTATATAGCGCTTGAAAAGCATTTCCCGACAGGTGATGACACCATTCGCAAATCAGCCTAGCACATGAACTGGATAACTATTTTACTTTGTTCCTTTATCGTGATCGGAACGTTTCTGTTCTGGGAGTTCATTGCATGGTTCACACACAAATATGTGATGCACGGATTTTTATGGGTGTGGCATCGCTCACATCATACTATTCACCACGAACCATTGGAACGCAACGACCTCTTTGCCCTGGCCTTCAGCATTCCGTCTATTTTTCTGTTCTATTACTACTCACTTGTTGTTTATAATCCTTACATGCTGGCCGTAGGCCTTGGTATATTCTGCTACGGAGTTTTTTATTTTATTTTTCACGACATCATTGTTCACCAGCGCATCAAATGGCGTCCAGCCAAACGCAGCCGGTATCTGCAACGGATGATCCATGCGCATTACGTTCATCACAGTAAACATACGAAGCAAGGCTGTGAGGCATTTGGGTTTCTGTATGCACCCAAAAAATACGAACCGAAGAATTTCTCTTTCCGGAAAGAACGTCACGAAACACAGTAACGTGATCTTCCGTACAGCCACAGGAATAATCATCTTTTGATTATTGAAAAATAAAAAAATAAAAGTCAAATCATACATCATTTTGTTATCCCGCAATTGATGATTGCGAAGAAAACCTTGTCTGCACACGTCTCTCTCATTATCGAAAGACTTATATTTAATCCGAAACAACGATGAACTTATAACAACCTATCACCTAATAACGATCTTCATCTGAGTCACCACTGCGTCATGGAAAAATACCTATACCTCACCATTGATATAGTCTCGCTGTTGCTACCGCTGCTGGCAAGCTTTTATTCCAAAGCACCATTCTATAAAACCTGGAAATACCTGCTGCCCGCTATTTTCATAACGGCCGTGTTCTTTACCGTGTGGGACGAGATATTTACCCACATGCGCGTGTGGGGGTTCAACCAGCGATATCTCTCCGGTATATATATAGGGGCCTTGCCCATTGAAGAGATATTGTTCTTTTTTTGCATTCCGTACGCCTGCGTATTTACGTATTTTGCGTTAAATCACCTGATCGAGAAAGATTATCTCTTTCCCCACCAGGAGCTTATTTCATCGGCTCTTATTCTGATATTACTGGTTATGGGAATGTACTATTTCGAAAAGGTATATACTGGCCTTACCTTCGTTTTTCTGGGACTGTTCCTGGCATTTCAAATGCTGAAACTGAAGCCGCGTTATATGGGCCGGTTTTACTTTGCCTTCGGATGTATACTCATACCATTCTTTATTATAAACGGCATACTCACCGGTTCGTTCATTGAAGGTGAAGTGGTGTGGTACAACGACCATGAGAACCTCGGTATCCGCATGGGCACTATACCGTTCGAAGATATATTCTACGGCATGCTGCTTATTTTGATGAACGTAGTGATCTACGAATATCTGCAAGACCGGGAACGCTACCGCGCCCTGATGCGGGGCTAACGCTATATATCCTTAATTACCCGAAACGTAATATTGATACGTGCTGCAACGGCACGTGATCGCCTGGGCAATCCATGTTCCCAGACATGCTGCGTTTTGCCTTGCATTAGCAACAGGCTGCCGTGTGTTAACTCCAGATCATACTTTTCTGTTTTCTCTTTGTAATTTCGAAACTGAAACGTGCGCGCAGCGCCAAAGCTCACCGATGCAATCACCGGATCTATACCCAGCTCCCTCTCATTATCGCGATGCCAGCCCATGCTGTCGTTCTGATCGCGGTATAGATTTAATAAAGCACTGTTGAACGTGACCGGTGCTACCGTTTCTATCCGTTGTTTGATCTGTAACAATGTATCCGTCCATGGCAGAGGTGCCATGGTTATGCCGGAGTAACTATATAATTTACCGGCATCGCCATACCACGCCGTAAGTCGCGGTTGCAACACTTCTTTGCCATATATTTTTATAGGACGCTGTTTCCAGTCTATGGTATGTTGCAGCTCCTGCTTGTAGCGATCGCTTTCATTTGCAGAAAAGAAAACCGGATAGAAGCGAACATCGCCATCGTGTGGTAATATGGATTGAAAATCTTTCATTATCCGTTAATCGTTAT
>NZ_DAIQRQ010000051.1:0-13275 GCF_036786105.1 Ohtaekwangia sp. | reverse complement strand
CTTTCATTTCTGAACAGTGGTTGTTGCATAATGGTGCTCGCCGGTGCGAAGCTGAGTTTTACGCCTTCTGCAAAATAGTAGGCGCACCCGGATAATCTTTTTTCTGAAGGTTTCGCTAGCGAAACCTTCAGAAAAAAGATTTAAAAAACTGAAACCTGTTGTGCCGCTGGCGGCACAACAGGTTTCAGTTTTTCTTTCGCGCGCCTGCACTTTTGCTATAAAAGCAAGTTGAAATTGCCGCGCGAGTTTGACCAAACTACATGAAGCGCAAAGAATAACGTAACAAGTTTCAGGATATGAACAAGATTAAAAACCTGACAAAGTAGAATTAGTCGTTAATGGTTTTACCAAGTTAACCTGAAAACGATTAACGTATAACGAACAGCGGCCAGTAGTCGCTAAACAAAACGACCCCGGTATTTTTTCCGGGGTCGCCTTCAGATCTGTAAACCGATTACTCAGCCTCTTTCTTCTCTGCTTTGTTCTTCTTGCCTTTTTTCACTTTTCCTTTCACCGCATCTTCCATGAACTTCTCAGCTTTCTTCTTTTTCTTCAGCTCACGCTTCAGAATGTCAGCGTAAACTTCAGCAAGCTTTTTCGAATTACGGTTCAGCAGTTTTTTAACACGTCTGGTGGCTTCCGGCAATTCAAGATGGCCAATTGCTTCACGCATCGAATCGTTAATGAGACCTTGTAAGGCCTTCTTGGATGTCTTAGTCTTCTCCATACAAAAATATCGGGTTGAAGCTCTAAGTTAACGATTCGTTACCAGACGGTTAATCTGTTAACAAAAACTTAATATTAGCACTAAAAAGCTGCGATTTCAGAATAAAAACGAAGCTTTTTAAAGTTATCACATTTACTTTCTATTCGTATCGCAGCGAGTTTACAGGGTTAGCAGCAGCCGCTTTTACAGACTGGTAGCTTACCGTAAGCCATGCTATAACAATTGCTGCCAGACCGCTTCCTATATATACCATCGGGCTCACATCAATCCGGTATTCAAAGCCGCTCAACCAATTATCAACAATAAACCAACCTGCAATGGCCGCAGGAACAAACGCAATGATCACCAGCCTGGTAAACTCTTTTGATAACAGCACAATCAAACCCGCTGGCGAAGCTCCCAGCGCCTTGCGTATGCCTATTTCTTTTGTGCGTTGTTCTGCGGTAAATGCCGCCAGTGCAAATAATCCGAGGCAAGCTATAAAGATGGCCAAACCCGAGAACACGCTGAACACCTGGCCCATCCGTTGTTCTACCCGGAACAATTCATCAAAGTTCTCATCGAGGAAATTATAGTCGAACGGTTCGCCTGGTGCCTGTTGTTTCCACACCTTCTCAATGATAGACACTATCTCTTTCGGGCTTCCTTCATACCGCACCATTAACTGGTAGGATGTATTCGAGAGACGTATCGCCAACGGCCGCACTTTCATCTTCATAGACTCAAAATTGAAGTCTTTATATACACCTACAATCTTGAGGTGTTCCAGTTTGCCGTTATTGTTATAGATGATCTCTTCCTGCAGGGGATTTTTGAATCCAAATTCCTTTACTGCAGCTTCGTTTAAAAGTATGGCAGACGAATCGGAAGGAAAATCACGTGAGAAATAGCGGCCTTCTTTCATCTCGAACTTCATTACATCCATGTGATCATAATCGGCATAGTATACACCCATGATGTGATCCTGCTCATCGCCGGAAGATTTGAACACCGTAGTATTGTTCACACCGGGAAAGTGATTGTTGGTGAAACTGGCGTGTACTATACCAGGTTGTTGTTTAATCGTGTTTTTAAATCCTTCCAGGTTCTTACCGATGCGCCCGGCATTCTGTACAATCAATACATTATGCTTATCTATCCCCACATTCCGTTCCTGCATATAGGTGATCTGCTGATATACCACCGTAGTAAAAATGATGAGGAAGATAGACAGGGCGAACTGACATACTACCAGCGTACTGCGTACACTGCCGCTTTTCATGCCAGCTCTTACTTTGCCTTTCAATACCTCCACTACATTGAACGAGGTGAGGTAAAAGGCTGGGTAACTTCCGGCTATAAAGCCCACAAATATGACCAGCGCCACAATGCCCAGTAAAAATGCGGGTGTGAGGAATACATCCATACCCAGGTATTTACCCGACAGTGTATTGAAGAACGGCAACAGAAAATAACACGATACCAGCGCCAGTACAATAGCAATGAGGCTATAGATCATCGACTCCGAAAGGAACTGACCGATGAGTTGTCCGCGCAGGGAACCTAATGTTTTCCGTAATCCCACTTCCTTCGCACGACCAGCGGAGCGGGCGGTTGACAGGTTCATGAAATTAATGCAGGCGATCACAATAATAAATACACCTATCCCAGCAAAGAAATATACATAGGTGATGTTACCCGATGGCTCAATATTATGCTGGGTTTTGGAACGCAGGTGGATGTCAGTGACTTTTGTAGCGAAGTAGCCATAAGCTCCGCCCTGCTCGCCCATCTGTTTAAACGTAACGCCCATAAATCGCTCCAGCTCCGGTCCTACATATTTCACTACCAGGTTTTTGAATTTCTCGGTCGCAGCATCCAGGCTCGCGCCTTCGTGCAGAATGAAGTATGTATACATGCCGTTGTTCAGCCATACCGTACTCTTCAGGTGCTCGGCTGTACTGGCCGATACGAGTCCGGTAAAGATCACATGCGAGTTAGTAGGCGCATTGGCGGCAATACCCGTTACTTTATAGGTAGCAGCGTCATTGCCTACAGTTACCAGTTTGCCCATAGCCGGTTCGTTGCCAAAGTATTTTGTAGCCAGCTCCTGCGTAAATACAATTGAGTTAGGTTCTTTCAGTGCAGTCTTCGGGTCGCCCTCGATGAGTTTAAAGCTGAAGAACTGAAAGAAATTAGAGTCTGCATAAAACAGTTTATCTTCTGTGAAAGCCTTCTCGCCATATTTTACCGCTGCCGATCCGTATGTGTCGAGCCGCGTTGCCTCTTCTATTTCAGGAATGTCAGAAACCAGGGTAGCCGCCATGGGCGGGCAGGTAGTG
The DNA here is from genome assembly GCF_036786105.1 of Ohtaekwangia sp. NCBI lineage: Bacteria > Pseudomonadati > Bacteroidota > Cytophagia > Cytophagales > Fulvivirgaceae > Ohtaekwangia > Ohtaekwangia sp. The sequence goes on along the minus strand of NZ_DAIQRQ010000051.1, from coordinate 10,227 downwards.
GAAGTATATATTTCCTGACCTGCAATTTTTCCGTGCAGGGCCATCTGGTACATCCGGTCAGACCTGGCGTGAAATTTATCGAAGCTTAATTCATCTGAAACATACAGGATGATGAGCAGACAGGCTGTGACGCCAATCGTCATACCGATGATGTTGATGAACGAGAAGAATTTATACTTCAGGATATTACGAAACGCTACCTTGAAATAATTTCGGAACATATATACTTAGTTTTATGGGGTTAAATGCTTACTCGTCACGGAGTGTACTTACCGGGTTCATCGATGCCGCACTGAAAACTTTATACCCGATGGTTACAGCAGAGATAAAGAACATCAAAATAACGGAGACTACAAAAGTTATCGTGGTTGTATTCCGATAATAATCCCAAATACTATCCATCAGCAAATCTACCAGGTAGTAGCCGATCGTGCAGCCGAGTATAGAAGCAACAAACAGTATAATCACAAACTCGGTATTGATAATGCGGGTAATATTGCCAATGGAGGCACCCAGCACTTTTCGTACGCCTATCTCTTTCATTCTGCGAATAATATTGAGCGACACCAGCGTGAACAACCCGGTAGCAGAGAGGATCATCGCTACAATGCCCAGGAACACGAACATCTTTACTATATTATCGCTTACGGTGAGTGACTCTTTTAACTCCTCATTGAGATAACGACCGTTATACAACCGATTGGGAAAGATCTGCTTCCATTCCTTTTCCATGAATGCATTTACATCCGTAAGTTTCTCCACCGGTGAATTTACAATCACGTGGGTATAATTTTCCTGTGCCGTATAGCGGATCATCATCGGGTTCAATTCGGCCCACAGCCCGTTGGTAAATACATCCTTTACTACACCGACTACATATAGTCTGGTAGTATCATGCCAGAGAATTTCCTTGCCAAGCGGTTTATCCCATTTAAATGTCTCCGCCAGCTTTTGTGTAATAATTACTGATTCTTTGCGGTCCGTTTCAGAATCTTTCTTGAAGTCGCGGCCATCTACCAGGGTTAATCCCATTGTCTTCAGGTAGTCATCGCCCACATCAATGATATCGGCTTCAAATTGTTTGGCTTCATGTTTAATCGGGTCGCGGTAACGTGATGAGAACACACTGTGCTTCGAGCCTGCGATGGAAACTATATCTTTGTTCTGAAGCAAGGCATTTCGATACGTTTCATACTCATTGCCATTTTCCACATACGCGATGATTACGCTTTGCTGGTTAAATCCAAGATCAAATTCGCGCTGGTATATAGAGTTCTGGTAAAAAGCAATGGAACTTACAATGGCCAACAGCGATATAGCATACTGCAAACACAGCAGTACACGTGTAAATATATTCGTACCGCCCAGCTTGAGTTTTCCTTTCAAAATTCCTACCGGTTCAAAACCGCTGATGTAGAAAGCCGGGTAACTGCCTGCAAGCAAACCGGTAAAGAACAGCACACCAACCAGGAAAAAGAGGAATACCGGGTTATCGAGATAATGTGAAGTAAGTTTCATATCTACCCATAATGCATTCCACGACATGAGCAATACTTCGCCGAGGAAGAGGCCGATCACCAGTGCGAGGAAACATATAAACAATGTCTCTCCTATAAATTGACAAACCAGCTGCACACGCATGCTTCCCATTACTTTCCGAATACCAATCTCTTTTAACCTTCTTGAAGATATAGCGATGGAAGTATTCGTCATATTAAAACAAGCAATAAGCAAAATCAGTATCGCCATTATAGCAGGTGCATAAACAGCCGCGCGTGAATTGGCATCGCGTGTTTCGCTCCAGGTATTGTTAATGTCATCGCGTTGTGCCATGCCCACAAACGGATCAAGCACAAACTCTTTTACAATAAAGTCTTCGCGCACTTTATTGTTGTTCTCTTTATACTGCTGTAATTGTTTATGGATAACGGGAAGCCGGTTGGCATTGTTCACCAATACAAACAACGTAGTCCAGTTCTTCCAGTCATCTTCTTTTACTTCTTTGGCATCATCATAAAAGTTATCATAATGCATGTAGGATTGATAAAAGAAACTTGAACTGGCAGGTTGTTTCCTGAATACACCGGCTACGGTCATTTCTTTGAGATTAGTACCCAGCACTTGCGTAACCTGTTTTCCTACAACATCTGTACTGTTGAACAGTTTCCTTGCCAGTTCGTCACTCAGAAATACTTTTGATTTATCCTTCAGATCGGCAGGATTGCCATTGATAAACTCGAAAGTAAATATATCAAAGAAGTCGGGGTCCACATACGCCACGCCTCCCGGAAACAGGTTGTCTTCTACTTTGAAATTAGACCACGAGCGGTTGAGGCGTGTTACCTTTTCAGCATCGGGTATATTTTGTTTCACTGCCAGCCCCATAGGCAGGGGCGCATAGCCGTATAGCTTTTCGGTTCCTTCAAACTCGCGAAGCTGGCTAACGCGGTATATCTTTTCGCTTTTAATGTGGTGGGCGTTGAATACAACATCAAATTCCCAATTGAAATAGGCCACTATACAACAGCCTATACCGATGGCCAGACCGAATACATTGATAAAGATGAAGAGTTTGTTCTTCATCATACTGCGCAACGTAATGAGGAGATAGTTTTTTATCATGTGGTGAGGGTTTCCAAATTAGCTATAAGACTGCAAATGGCTGGTTGAGGTTGCATGGGCAGGCCAAGAAACATGCCATCACTAAATTTCGCTGCAAACCCGGTTTAAGTGTCCTATAGCATTCAAAAATGTACAACCCTCTGTTCACGCGCGTACACCAATAAAAAGCCCGGCACTGCGATTGCCGGGCGGATCAGAAAATAAGCGCCAGTCTACATGACTGCCATGATCAACAGACGCTCTACTTTACAGTATATTTCGCAAACGCGATTCTATATTAAATATGGAAATGCTCTTTAATGTTTTCAGTTACCACTTTACCATCGAAGAGGTTAACAATGCGGTGTGCATAGTTTGCATCGTATGGAGAGTGTGTTACCATTACGATGGTTGTTCCTTCTTCATTCAATTGAGAAAGAAGTTTCATTACTTCCTCACCGTTCGCAGAGTCCAGGTTACCGGTAGGTTCATCGGCGAGGATTACTCTGGGTTTTGCAACTATTGCACGGGAGATTGCCACACGTTGCTGCTGACCACCCGACAATTGCTGTGGAAAGTGATTTCTGCGGTGCATGATGTTCATGCGCTCCAGTACTTCCTCCACACGCTGCTTGCGCTCGCTGGCAGGTACCTTCATATAGAGCAATGGAAGTTCTACGTTTTCAAACACCGTAAGCTCATCAATCAGGTTAAAGCTCTGGAACACGAAGCCGATAGACCCCTTACGCAGCTGTGCACGCTGGCGCTCCGAGTACTTGGCAACTTCATGCTCACCGAAATAATATTCCCCACCGGAAGGATTATCCAGCAAACCTAAAATGTTCAGCAAGGTTGACTTTCCACAACCGGAAGGTCCCATGATGGCCACAAATTCGCCTTCTTTGATTTCGAGGTTGATGCTGTTCAACGCTGTTGTTTCTACTTCTTCTGTTGTGTAGACTTTTTCGAGGTTTTTAAGTTTGATCATGGCAGGTTTTAATTTGTTATACAATATATGTTTTTCAGATAGGATGATTGATATCGGTTTATAGTTGCATTACGCTATAACATAATACTTTTGTTCTTCTTAAAGGTTACATCAATCCAGCAGCAATACTTCGCTGTCTCCAAAGTTTTCATACGAAGAGGTTATTACCTTGTCGCCAGGCTGTAAACCTTCCAGCACTTCGAAATGCTCAGTGTTCTTTCTGCCCAGTTTTATATCTCTGCGCACCGCTTTGTTCTCCCCTTCCATCACAAACACCCAGTTACCACCGGTGTCTTTATAGAAGCCGCCCACCGGCAACAGCAACTCTTCTGATGACTGCCCCAACTCAATGCGCAGTCTTAACGACTGGCCTCTGCGTATACCACCCGGGGCATCGCCAACAAAGTTCATATCTACATAAAACCGCCCGTTCTCAATAGTCGGGTATATATACATGATCTCCAGCTCGTAATCTTTATTGTTAAAAGATGTTGTTGCATGCAAACCGGTGGTAATGCGTGGCAGATACAATTCATCGATCGGCACACGTACTTTATAACTTCCCACAATATCCACCTGTCCTAAACGCTGGCCGGGTGTTACATTCTGTCCTGCATCCAGCTGCGGACGCGACAACTGTCCGTCCATCGGGGCGCGGATCACCAGGTTATCCAGAATCTTTCCTACACCTTCGAGGTTCTGCGAAAGCTTCTGTTCTGATTTATTCAGCTCGCGTATCTGGCGCAGCCGGTCGATCGAATCGTTCTTATATACTTCATACGTGATCCTTCTGCGCTCCAGGTTATATTTATAATCAGCTTCCGTCTTTTCAAACGCCTGCTTCGAGATCAGCTTCTTTTCATACAGTTGCTTCTCTCTTCTATACTGCGGCTCTAATATAGCCAGTTGATTGTCGATCAATGCAAGCGTCTGGCGTTGCTCCAGGTCGTTCTTGGTTATACCCAGGCGCGTATCACGACCGCGGTTGATTGTTTCAGTTAAATTAGCTTCCTGGTTTAAGACATCCAATTCGCGGTTAAGGTTGCTTAATTCTAAAATTATATCTCCGGCTTTTAACATAGCACCGCTTTCAGCCACTACGCGTTTGATCTTACCGCCTTCAACAGCATCAAGATATACCGTACGGCTTGGTTCTACCGTGCCGGTTTGAGGTATAAATTCCTGGAATACTCCGCGTGCCACAGTCGAGATTGTAATTTTGTCTTTCTCGATCTTCAGCTTTTGTCGCCTGTCAGCAAAGATCAGTTGATATGCAACAAAAATTACCAACACGGAAATTCCACCATAGGTAGCAAGACGTTTTACCGTCCATTTCTTTTTCTTGATCTGTTTGTCCATCTGCTTTCTGTTATTGTATACCTGTTTGTTTCGTTCACCGGTGTGTCATCCACGGCTGGTTCATACAAGCAGTACACGGGCAGCAAGCCAACAAGTGTGCCAAGCACCAGAATGCGAAATTGACCTGAATTCAACATAATTAACGCTACTGTCTCGTTCACATGTGAACGTGTGTGTCCGGATGCGAACGCAGCATTTCGAACAAAAAACCTCCTAAATCGCGTTTTTTCCAATTTTTCACCCTGTATAGCTTTCGGTACAGCCTTTGCCCGCTTCCGAACGCACGAAGTGCGCAAGTGTTGGCGTATTGATGTGCTGAAGTTAGCTGACGCGTGAATGAGTATATCCTTCGCATACAGATCACCTGCTTCAACACGCCAACACTTCAACACTCCAACACGACTACCTAAAATCTATACATAATGTCCGACACCAAACATGGAAAGATTCTGATTGTTGATGATAATGAAGATCTTTTAAAGGCAGCGAAGATGTACCTGAAGCGTCATTTTGCTCAGGTTGATATCGAAAAAAATCCGGAAGCTATACCGGCACTCATGGGTAATGAAGACTATGACGTGATTCTGCTCGATATGAATTTCACCAAAGATGTAAGCAGCGGCAGCGAAGGGTACTATTGGCTGGAGCGTATTCTCCAGATCGATCCTTCTTCTGTTGTGGTGCTTATCACTGCGTATGGCGATATACAAATGGCGGTGAAGGCGATTAAAGCGGGAGCTACCGATTTTGTGCTGAAGCCGTGGGAGAATGAAAAATTACTCGCCACACTATATTCTGCTATGCGGCTGCGTGAGTCGCGCGATGTGATTGAAAACCTCAAAATCAAGAACCAGGAAATAAACCAGGTGCTGAACAACCGCTTCAGCGAGATCATCGGCCAGAGCGCTATCATGCAAAAGATATTTCAAACTATTGAGCGTGTAGCCAAGACCGATGCCAACGTATTGATACTCGGTGAGAACGGAACGGGTAAAGAACTCATCGCCCGCGCTATTCATAAAAACTCATCGCGACAGAATGAAAACTTTGTAAGCGTTGACCTGGGTTCTATTACCGAAACACTTTTTGAAAGCGAACTCTTCGGGCACAAGAAAGGATCGTTCACCGATGCGAAAGAAGATCGTGCCGGAAGATTTGAACTGGCCAACAACGGAACACTCTTCCTCGATGAGATTGGTAACTTGTCTATGCCGCTACAGGCAAAATTGTTAACCGTGCTGCAAAACAGAAAAGTGAGTCGTGTGGGTTCAAATAAAGATACACCGGTAAATATCCGCCTCATCTGTGCTACCAACATGCCGTTGTATGAAATGGTAAAGGAGAATCGCTTCCGGCAGGATTTGTTATACCGGATAAACACTATAGAAATCGAGATCCCTTCGCTGCGCGATCGCTTTGAAGATATACCCTTGCTTGCTAACCACTTCCTTAAATACTACGCGGGCAAATACGAGAAGAGCGTAACCAAGATCAGCGAAGGTGCCATGACACGCATGCACAAACATCCGTGGCCCGGCAACATCCGCGAGCTGCAACATTCTATAGAACGCGCAGTGATCCTGAGCAACAGCAGTGTATTACAACCGGAGGATTTCAATTTTACACCACAATCAGGCAAAGAAGACGGACAGCTGAGTCTGGAGCAATACAACCTGGAAGAGGTGGAAAAACTGTTGATCCGGAAAGTGCTCAAAAAATACAACGGTAACATTACGCAGGCCGCTACCGAGCTGGGGCTCACCCGCTCATCGCTGTATCGCAGGCTGGAAAAGTACGGGTTGTAATAATTCGCATCCAAAAGCTACCAATAGCGGTAATGGATTGTGAAGAAGTTCCAAAGTTTTAAAGATAAGCGCATGTAACGCAATGACTATTCTTTTATAACTTGGAACGTTGAACTTAAACTTTTGGACTTTTCTATTCTGTGACGTTCGGTTTTAGAGATTTTCGCGCCCGGGTTATACTGCGGGTTATCATGCTGGGATTAACCATGGCATTATTCATGTACATGGTGGTGCATCCCAACATGTTGTTCGCGGCATTGCTGATGGCTACCATCATCATTCTGCAGTTGATCGAAATCTTTCGTTTCGTTAGTCAGACCAATCGCAAGCTCACACGATTCCTTGAGTCGGTAAAGTATTCGGATTTTATCTCCGGATTTACTTCCGATAACAAACTCGGCAAAAGTTTCAAAGATCTTAACATTGCATTCAACGAAGTGCTCGAAGCTTTCCGCAAAGCACGTTCAGAAAAAGAAGAGCATGGTCAGTACCTGAACACCGTAGTGCAGCAAGTGCGCACCGGTATATTATCATACGATACCGAAGGCAACGTACAACTCATCAACGCCAACGCCAAGCGGTTCATGGGCATTACGTCTATCAAAAATATCAATGAGCTTATCGCAATCAATCCCAAGCTATATCATTCTATCAACAGCGTGGAGCCGGGCAAGAGCGAGCTATACAAAGGCAGCAATGAACTACACCTTACCGTGCAGGCAACAGAACTTCGCATTCGCGGAACCGATGTGAAGCTCGTTACACTTCAGAACATTCAGCCGGAATTGCAACAGCAGGAACTTGAAGCGTGGCAGAACCTGACGCGTGTGCTGCGGCATGAGATCATGAACTCCATCACGCCTATATCTTCGCTTACTTCCACGCTGCGGGAGATACTCGATCACGATATGGAGCGCAAAGGCGATCACTATGAACTGAAAGGTGAAGGCGCTGACGATCTGCGCGAAGGATTAAGCACGATTGAAAACCGAAGCAAAGGTCTCATCAAATTTATTGATGCGTACCGCGAATATACTTCATTGCCCAAGCCCAAGCTCACCACGGTGCGGCTACAGAGTTTGATTGAACATGTAGCACAGCTCATGAAGACGGAGTTGAAAAAGACCAGCATAGACTTTCACTATAGCTGCAGCTCCGAATACCTGACCATACAAGCCGATGTAGAGATGATCGAACAGGTATTGATCAACCTCTTAAAGAACGCCATTGAAGCATTGGGCGATACGGAAACTCCCAAACTCGAACTCATCGGACGTTATGATGGCAGCGATGTATTGATTGAAGTTATCGACAACGGTCAGGGTATTATCAAAGAAGCGATCGATCACATCTTTGTTCCTTTCTATACCACCAAACGAACAGGCTCAGGTATAGGTCTGAGCCTGTCGCGGCAGATTATGCAGATGCACAACGGCTCCATCACCGTAGAATCAGAGCCCGAAGTGCGCACTATATTTACCTTGAGATTCTAGCCTTAAACGAAATCCATTCACCTGGCAATGCACTCAAGTCCCTCTCCCCCGGAGAGGGATTTAGGGTGAGGCTACTCCACCTTTTTAAACACCGCAGTAGCATTATGGCCACCGAAGCCAAACGTATTGCTCATCGCCACCTTTACATCTTTCTTTATACTCTTGCCGAGCACAATGTTAAGGCCTTGCGGCAACGCAGGGTCTAGCTGTTCGGTATTTATAGTTGGAGGAATGATGCCTTCGTGTATGGCTTTAATGGCAATGATTGCTTCTATAGCACCCGCGCCACCAAGCAAATGTCCTGTGGCAGATTTGGTAGCGCTGATGTGTAACTTCTTCGCGTGCTCGCCAAAGAATCTGGATACAGCTTTCATCTCGCTCTCATCTCCTACCGGTGTTGAAGTTGCATGCGGATTAAGATAGTCTACATCTTCTGGTTTCAGATTTGCATCTTCCAGCGCCCACTTCATACCGAGCATCGCGCCTGCTCCTTCGGGATGAGTCGCAGTCAAGTGGTATGCATCGGCAGACATACCCCCACCGGCAACTTCTGCATAGATACGCGCACCTCTGCGTTTGGCGTGTTCATATTCTTCCAGCACCAGTGCACCGGCACCTTCTCCCATTACAAAGCCATCGCGACTTACATCGAACGGACGTGATGCACGCGCAGGATCATCGTTGCGTGTTGATAAAGCTTTCAGCGCGTTGAAGCCTCCTATACCGGCTTCGTTGACCGCAGCCTCTGATCCACCGGCTATAATTACTTCCGCTTTTCCCCAACGTATATAGTTCATGGCATCGATGAGTGCCGTTGTAGAGGTAGCACATGCCGATACGGTGGTAAAGTTCAGGCCCATAAAGCCATACTTAATCGAGATCCAGCCAGATGCTATATCTACAATTACTTTCGGTATAAAGAACGGGTTGATGCGCGGTGTACCATCACCTTTCGCATAGCTGATCATCTCCTGTTGAAAGGTATAGAAGCCTCCGTTACCGGAACCCCAGATCACACCTACACGCGTCTTGTCGATGGTGTTGAGGTCGAGGCCTGAATCTTTTATCGCCTCATCACTGCTCGCCAGGGCATATTGTGCAAAGGGATCGAGCTTGCGTACTTCCGATTTCTCGAAGTAGTTGAGCGGGTCATACCCTTTCAGTTCGCAGGCGAACTTCGTTTTAAATTTAGTCGTGTCGAAAGAGGTGATGAGGGCAGCACCACTTTTTGCGTCAATCAGGTTTTTCCAGAATTCACTTACGGTATTACCCAGCGGTGCCAGGGCTCCCAAACCTGTGACGACTACTCTGCGTTGTTGCATAGTTGCTTTATTTACTGATTTGATTTAACAAGTTCTTGCAGTGACGAACAATGATCTGCATAGGTTCTTCCGATCGTTCTGCGCGTGCAAACATAAGCGCTCCTTCCACAGAACAAAATAAGGTATAGGCAATTTCATGTGTTTTTATACCCTTCTTGAACTCTCCCGCTTTTACACCTTTGTCGAGTAAAGAAGTTATAAAATTTACAGTGTCCAGTAATTCTTTTGCCACCACACTGCGCATGGGTGTATGATGATCATCGGCTTCTATAGCCGTATTCAGCAACGGGCATCCACCCGGAACCGGAGGATCAAAAACATACCGTGCATAAAAGTCAAGTAAAGCGATGAGTTGTTTCTTGTACGTCTTGGCTTCCTCAATCTCTGAGCGTGCCAGCTCGCGCACTTTGTTTATGGAATATTTGAATGCCTCCAGGGCAATCTCTTCCTTATCGGCAAAATTACCGTAGAGTGCACCTTTCGTAAGACCGGTAGAATCGGTAAGATCTTTCAACGAAGTGCCATCAAACCCCTTCTTGTTAAAAAGAGGAGCTGTTTTCTCTATAATGTACTGACGCGTCCGTTCTGCCTTCGTCATAACAGCCGTAAAATTATACCAATTGGTATATTCTACAAAGTTTTAGCGCAGAAAGTTCATG